>CALLAV010000214.1 GCA_938001995.1 uncultured Amylibacter sp.
AAACGTGGGTCGCGGTCGAGGATGGCGTGGTTCTGGGGACCTATTACATCAAAGCAAACCAAGCGGGTGGCGGGGCGCATGTGTGTAACTGCGGGTACATGGTCGCTAGGGGTGCTCAGGGGCGTGGCATAGCGCGGGCCATGTGTGAGCAATCGCAGGTGCGGGCTGTGGAGCTAGGGTTTCGCGCGATGCAGTTTAATTTTGTTTTGGCGAGCAATGTCGGGGCGATTGGGCTGTGGCGGAAGTTGGGATTTGAGGAAGTGGGGCGGTTGCCAGAGGCGTTTGAGCATCCTGAGGTGGGGTATGTGGATGCGTTGGTGATGCTTAAGGGGTTGGTTTGAGGGAGTGCTAGTTCTCTGCCTGTGTATTTAGAGGAAATGTGCCGAGTTCAAAAATTGGGAGAGCTGTACAAATAAGCTCCCAAATCTCGTCAATTTCATCACCTTTGCTATCAACCACATGAACGCCAATTTCTGGTGGATACCCGAAGCTCTGCAAAGATTGAGTCACCTCTGTAGGATTTTGGTAGGGCGCGTCCAAAATTGCGAATTCGCTCCGCTGGTTTAGGAGTTCTCTTAGATAATTCCTATCGACTATTGTGGTGTTTAGGCTTCTTGTTGCGACTTCTCTGAAGTCGCTATGGTCGCCGCGAATTGTTCGATGAACCCGCAATCTAAGAACCCATGTTTCGGGATGAAAATTATGACTTCGATTGCTCCGATCTGTTCGCAGTGATTTCTTTTCGAAACTCACAACTGAAGCGTCTACAATAGACGTTGCTAGTTTAGACCAATAGATGGGGTCGGCTTTGTCAAAGAACATGCAGGCATGTGTGGGTAAGGAATTTGCCACCATTGAGAAACAAACAAAGAGAATTGTTCTTAGAGATTTTGCGAGGTTTATGTTCATGAAGGAAAAGTAGTTACTCAATTAATTACATTCAATAGTTCGTTGATTTCCCAAAAACTAAGATAGAGTATTCTTGGAAATTTGTGCGAAAAGGGCCGCTCAATCGAGCGGCCCTGTTATATTTCGGTTGGCTGATTTGATCAGCCTTTGCCTTTCCAAGGCACCAGCTTGTTTTCGACCATGCGCATCAGGACGTCGATGCCGAGGCCGATGACGCCGATGATGATGATGCCGATGATCACGATATCGGTCAGCTGGAATTTGGAGGCGGCGATAATCATTTTACCGGCCCCTTTTTCAGCAGCAACCAATTCGGCTGCAACAACTGTGCCCCAACACACACCCATGGCAACCCGCGCGCCTGTAAAGATTTCAGGCAGAGAGTTTGGCAGGATGACTTTGGTCAACAACTGACTTTTGCTGGCCCCAAGCGAGTAGGCGGCGTGTACCTTAGAGATACTCACACCAGACACACCTGCGCGTGCGGCAATGATCATGATCCAAAGTGCAGCGAGGAAGAGGAGCGAGATTTTACCCTGCTCGCCAATGCCAAACCAGATGATCACAAGCGGGATCAAGGCAAGGGGTGGCACAGGACGCATGACCTCTACGATGGGGTCAAACCAACCACGCAGCCACGAGTTCAGACCGATAGCAAAGCCGAGCGGGATGCCAAACAGACAGCCAAGCGCAAAGCCGATCACAACACGGAACAAGGACCAGAACACGTTTTCCCAAAGGCCCACGCCTTGGTAGCCGTTTTTGTTCAGATCAACAAAAGTGGACCAAACTTTTTCTGGTGGCGGCAGGTAGAGCGCTTCCATTGTGCGACCTGTTGAGGGGCGCACAGACAAGCTGCCGCGTTTGGTCACAAGGATTTCACCGTCAGCATAGGGGTAGACATTTTCGCGCAGAACGGGCTGGCCGTTGATCGCGACAACCTCGTAGCCGTCTTCTTTGCCGCCTTCATCATTGTCTTGGACTTTGACGATTTTTGAGCGGCGCTCTGGGATCAACAGCACATCGTCTTTGGCAAAACCAGCACCTTCGGCGGCATTGGTTGGCTTTTCAGGCGATTTGTTGTCGGAGGAGTGAACACGGACATACACGGTTGCCGTGTCTTCTTCACCCGCAGCATTGCGTGCGGTGTATTCAAATTGCGTGTCCCCTGTGAACGGCGGAGGCAAGATGGTTGGGATCAGGCTCGACCCCGTAGCGATACACCAGATCAAGAAGATCGAGAGCACCGCGCCAACAGAGGCTGCACGGTTGGCAACAACCGAGCTTTCGTCCCCGAAGGTGACGGTTTTAAGGCTGGAGTAGCCGCGTGCCTTGTCTTTGGATGCATCATAAGCGCGATAAATCAGGCTGATCAGCAAAGAGAAGGCAACAAAAAGCCCAAAGATGACGGTGATACCGATGACCATCCAGAAGGCGGTGAATAGAGCGTCAATAACTTCAAACCACATTATGCTGACTCCGTCCGACCCATGATTTCTTCTTCCATGTCCCAAATCATAGACAGGATTTCATCACGGCGTTTCCCAAAATCTGGGTGGCGTTTCACTTCGCGCAGATCTTGGCCAACGCCAAGCTCTGCAAAGGGTAGGTTGTATTCTTTGTGCACACGGCCAGGACGCGGTGCCATAACCAAAAGGCGTTCGCCCAACAAAAGGGCCTCTTCCACCGAGTGGGTGATCAGGATGATGGTCTTGCCCGTCTTTTTCCAAATGTCGAGCACGAGGCTTTGCATTTTTTCACGGGTCAACGCGTCAAGCGCGCCAAGCGGTTCGTCCATCAGGATCACGTCAGGTTCGTTGGCCAAGCAACGGGCCAAAGCCACACGTTGCTGCATACCGCCAGACATTTCGTAGATCATCTTTTCGCCAAAGTCTTGAAGGCCCACGATATCGAGCAGCTCTTCAACTTTTTGGTTGATCTCTGCTTGAGGCACACCCTTCATCTTGGGGCCAAAACCAATGTTCTTGGTGACGTTCATCCATTCAAACAGCGCACCGTGTTGAAACACCATGCCGCGTTTGGGGCTCGGGCCCGTGATGTTTTCACCAGACAAAGACATTTCGCCCGCCGTCGGTGCCAAAAAGCCAGCCAGAATGTTGAGGAGTGTTGATTTCCCACACCCAGAAGGACCCAGAACCGACATCAGTTCCCCCTCCTTGATGTTGAGGTTGATGTTCTTGAGCGCTTCGACTTTGCCACCGCCGGGCAATTCGAAGGTCATCGAAACATCATCGATGATCAATCCAGACATGAGGTGTCCCTGTTTTGTTATGTTTATTGGGGAAGTGTGTGGCGCGGCCCGCACAATGTATAGGGGGCCGCGCCGTTTTTGTTTCAAAACACCGAATAATTCGGCGTTTGATTACATTTTAGACGCTGCTTCCAGGTAGGAAGAGTTCACAACTGCAGAGTAGTCGGACAGTGGTGTGATCTTGTCACCCAAACCTTTTGCAGCGTTTGTCAGGTACTCGGCTACGCCGCCACCCATCCAGTCTGCGGACAGCTGAGTTGCTGTGTCAGGGAATACGAACGTGCCGATAACAGCCGTTGTGCCTTCCATGTCCATACCAGCTTCTTTGGCGATGCCTTCCATCATTGGCGCAGGGTCCGCTGCGTACATTGCGTTCATTTCAGCAGTGATCGCGAGGAATTTCGCCAGAATGTCTGGGTTCTCTTCGCCAAATGCTGTTGGAACGGAAGTTACGTCGAACACTTTGCCCACAACGGATTCTTTTTCAGCGCCTTCGATGATTGGGTTACCGTGCTGCTTCATTGCGCGCAAGGAACCGCCCCAACCACATGCCATAGCAAGGTCTGTGGATGGCTGGCTGAACGCCGCTGCGGAGTCAGATGGTGCCATGTCAACGATTGTGAAATCAGCTTCGGTCATGCCGAAATATTTGATTTGTGCAAGGAAGCCAGAGTGTGCAGCTGTGCCCAAAGGAACGGCAACTTTCTTGCCTTTCAATTCCATCACGTTGTCTTTTGTGATTTCCAGCTCGGAACGCACAACGCAGTTGTCGTTGTCAGAGTAGGACACAGCGATGTCTACAACCTGAAGGTCTTGACCAGCAGCAGTTGCCACCAAGAAAGGTGTCACGCCCTGGGAATAAGAGATGTGCACGTCGCCAGACGCCATCGCCGCGGACATTGCTGTACCTGCGTCGAATGCAACCCATTTCACTGGAATGCCCAGCTTCTCAGCATAGATTTTGTTGGCTTGTGCGTGCTGGTTTGGTGTTGGCCATTCCAAGAAGTACGCAACAACCAGCTCGTCCAGAGCCTGCGCCGCTGTACCTGTTGTAGCAGCCAGAGCAACGGCCATTGCTGTAAGTGTTTTAGTGATTTTCATTATATTCTCCCTGATCTACGAAAGTTGGTCCTTCGTAGCGATATAGTTGCGAACCCGTCCGCAGTGGACAGTTTCGCGCGAACCTTGGAATCGTCACAGGACAAAGGATAGTGCCAGTTGACCCATTGGATGATTCCAACCCATTTACTTTGGCAAAACTGCTCCCCAAGCGCTAGCTGTTTTTTATCGCTTCGGAAATGATGGAAATACCTTTGGGAATCGCGACACTGTCGATGGACGAATAGGCCAATCGATAATGGTTGCGCGGGCCGTCTCGCCCTTCAAAAAAGGGTGCTCCAGGTTCGATCAACACGCCTTTTTCTTTTAGGCCGACCGCAAGTTGCTGTGTATCCACATGTTCGGGCGCGCGCATCCAAAACGATGATCCGCCAAAAGACGCCGATCCTGCCACGGTCAGGCCGTGTTCCTCGAGCGCTTTGGCCATCACTTGGCGGCGTTCAAAATAGGCATCCTTCATACGCCGCACCAACGCATCGTAATGCCCAAGCGCAAGAAAGTTTGCAGTGGTGCGTTGCATGTGACCAGGGGGATGACGCAAAACAGTGCTGCGAAGCGCGCGGGCCTGCCGAATAAGGGGTTCAGAACCCACTAAGTAACCCAGCCGTAAGCCTGGAAATAAAGATTTCGAAAAGCTGCCGACGTATATGACGCGCCCTTCCGTATCGAGCGATTTAAGCGCGGGTGAGGGCGCATTCAGAAACGACATTTCAAATTCATAGTCGTCTTCGACGATGATCATGTTCTGTTCGGACGCGAGTTTTAGCAGCGCGTGACGTCGGTTCATCGGCATGGTCGCCGCTGTGGGTGCGTGATGGCTAGGTGTTGTGAAAACCACATCCGTGTCGAGCGGCAGTTTCGCGGGGTTCAACCCGTCGCGGTCCACGTCAATGGCTGTTAAGGCGGATTCTGATTGTCGTAAAACGCCGCGCAAACCTGGATATCCTGGGTTCTCATACGCAGCGGTTTTGCCTTTGCCAAGCAGCAGTTGCGCCACCATCCAGAGGGCGTTTTGCGCCCCAACAGTCAACAGAATTTGATCACGGTTCGCATGAATACCCCGTCGTGTCAGCGTGTGGCGGGCGATAAAATCAATAAGTTGTGGATCGTCTTCTTCGGCATAATCTGACGTCAGACTGTCAAATTCCTTTTTCCCAAGCGCTTGGTGTGCGCACAACCGCCAGTTGGAATGGCTGAACAATTTCGGGTCCGCTTGACCATATGTGAACGGATAGGGGTAAGACTGCCAGTTGAAAGTCTTTTCAACTTTGGCGGCCCCTGCGTAATCCCTTTGCAGTGCTTGTTCCCAATCGACACGGTCCTGTACCGCAGCGGTAGTTCCATCAAAAGCCGAGGATGGCGCATCATCTGCCACAAAGAACCCAGAACGCGACCGAGTGGATAGATATCCATCTGCGACAAGTTCTTGATACGACAGCGTGACAGTGATGCGGCTGATCCCGAGGTGCTTGGCGAGTTTGCGCGAAGACGGTAAGCGTTCCCCTGGCAAAAAGCGCCGCGATAGGATCGCAGACGCGACGATCTGACGGATCTGGCTTTGCAAACTTCCTTCAAACGCAGGGTCGAGGAAAAAGAGGTCTTCGGATAGGGCCATACCGTTGCATAGCTGGACTTAGTTGGCGCGTAAAGTGGACTTAACGATCAAAGTTTGAGGAACTGAGACCGCTCACCGTCGTGGCTGAAGAAGGGAACGGGGTGATCGCCTTCTGGGTTTTCAAGGCGGTTTTGCACTTCTGCCAGAACGACCTCGGTGATGAAGGGCAGGTCAAATTCGCGCGATTTGGCCAGCGGAACCCATTGCAAATGCGAAAGTTCATCTTCAGCGCGGGAAAAATCATCAAGGTCGCCTTGGATCAAATCTGCTCGCCCCAAAAAGAAACGCGCATCAAAACGGCGCGGACGACCGGGTGGTGTAATGGCGCGGAAAATAAACTCCAGCCCTGAGGGGTCAGGCAATAAGCCTGCTTGGAAAAAGCTTTGCCAGTTTTCGGGCTGAGTGCTGGCCATCTCGGCCGCTCGTTCGGACACCATACCAATTGGATGTCCCGTTTCTTCCCACATTTCGCGGATCGCAGCGGCAAGCAGGGGTTTGGCAATGTCGCTTTCGGTAAGATGTGTCAAACGGGTCATACAGGCATCAGATGCAGTACCATTCAGCGACACCTCGGCGTCTGCTGCATCCAGCCCACCGCCCGGAAACACAAACTTGTTTGGCATGAAAACCGCCGCTTTGCCCCGTTGTCCCATCAGAACATGCGGGCCGTCGTTTGTCTCGCGCACCAGAATAACGGTGGCGGCGTGCTTGATCGGAACATCTTGCGGAATATCGGACATTAGGGGCCTGCTGTTGCTTGCGCCTATATAAATCTAGCGTCAGGCCAAAAGTCTAGCGGTTCTGGCTATTCCGCAGGGGATTGCGCAGCGTCACGGCCAAAACCATGCATCCGCTTGGCCCATTGAAGCCCGACAAACACGCCCTTGATGCGGGGCAACATATAAAGCGCAAGCGCGACGAAGGCGACGATGAAGCCAACGGTCAAAACCAACGTGTCAGGGCGCCACGTTTCAAAAACATACATCATAATCGGGGCCAACAAATGACCACAAATCAGGATGGTGACATAAGCAGGGCCATCATCCGCGCGGTGGTGATGTAAATCCTCGGAACAGACTTCGCAGTTATCACGCACGGTGAGATAGCCTTTTAACATCGGCCCCGTTCCGCAATTGGGGCATTTGCCCCGCCATCCACGCAGCATCGCGGGCTTGATCTCGCGTTCATTGCCCATGGCGCTGGTGGTGTAGTCTGAATTGCTCATGCTTATTAGATAGGGGATCAATCATCGGAATGAACTGGGACAACCTGTCTTGCGGCGGGATGTCGCAAATTTTTTGAAGGACCCGCGACGGAATGCGGTTGGGGTCTGCGTATCACTGCCACGAAACACAAACTAAACGAGCAAACAGGAAAGTTTTTGACCATGAAAACATCTTACAAATTTGCCCTTCTGGGCGTGACTGCAACGGCCATCGCAATGGCCATTACGGTTCCCGTGGTTGCCAAAGGCAAAATGGGCGAGCGGTTCGATCAAATCGACACAAATGGCGACGGGTTTATCGACGCGACCGAAATTACAGCGCATAAAGATGCCCGCTTTGCAGCGGCAGACAAAAATGGCGACGGTGCGTTGGATGCGGAAGAAATTGCCGCACAACACGAAGAACGCGCCAAAAAACGCAAAGCGCACTCTGCTGAACGTCAGGCCAAACTTATCGAGCGGCTCGACACCAACAAAGACGGTAAGCTGCAAAAAGACGAAATGAAAAGCGACCGTATGGACCGCATGATGAAACGGGCAGATGCGGATGGCGACGGACGCATTTCCAAGGACGAAGCCTCCAAAATGCGCCGTGGTGGCAAAAAAGACCGCAAACCTGCGGAAGATTAAACACCACTGCAACGCCTGCCTTTGGGTGGGCGTTGCGCCTTTTTTGAAACAGAGGTAGGTCGGGACCAATATGATGCCATTCGACAGCCAAAGCGAGATAAGCGACGATGCCTTAATGGTTTTGTTCGCAAACGGAGACGCCGACGCGGCGTCTGCTTTGGCGCATCGGCACACGTCGCGTGTTTTGGCGCTGGCGTATCGCATGCTCGGTGACCAAGCCGAAGCCGAGGACGTGGCCCAAGAAGCGTTGATGCGGTTGTGGAAAATCGCATCCGAATGGCGTCAAGGCGAGGCCAAAGTTTCGACTTGGCTCTACCGTGTGGCTAGCAATCTGTGCACGGATCGGCTGCGCAAACATTCAGGCAAGCGCCGCCCTGCGGATATCGACAGTGTGGCAGAACCCGCAGACGAAACACCGTCTGTGGAAAAGAAAATGATCGGGCAGGATCGTGCAGATGCGCTGCAATCGGCGTTGCAAACCCTGCCAGAACGACAACGCCAAGCCGTATCTTTGCGGTTTCTCCAAGAGCTGAGCAATCCAGAGGTGGCGGGCGTGATGGATATCTCGGTGGATGCCGTTGAAAGCCTGTTGGCACGGGGTAAGCGTGGCTTGGCGACGGCCCTTGAGGGGCGTAAAACAGAATTGGGATTGGAGTTCTAAATGAACGAACATGAAAAACATGATGCTGCATTGAACGCGATGTTCACGGCAGCAAAGGCCGAAGATCCCGTTCCAAGCGGGGATTTGATGGCGCGTATCATGGCGGACGCGGCGGCGGTTCAAACGCAGGCAGCGGTGGTTTCTGCCCCTATTCCCGCGCCCAAAAGCATTCTCCACATCTTGTCTGACGCCTTTGGGGGGTGGGCAGGAGCGTCCACTTTGGCGGCCTGTGTCGGGCTCGGCCTGATGGTTGGATTTACCTCTCCCGAAACGATTTTAAGTTTTGTGCCCGGCACAACAGCCGAGGCCAGCGAAGACGCTTTTGGCCTGTACTTCGATACAGACCTTTAGGCCAGAAAGTGTAAGGATTACACAGATGACAGATCAAACGCCAAACCCGCAACCAACAAAACGTCCCCGCAACTGGACGCGGATCCTGCTGATCTGCTCAGTGGCTTTCAATCTTTTGATTGTGGCCGCTTTGGCAGGTGCGTTTTTCAAGAACGACAAACGTCATGGTGTGCATTTGGATCGCGCCTCCATGGGACTTGGCGCGTATATCCTTGCGCTCCCAGAGGCAGACCAAAGCAAGATCATGTCTATGGTCGGCAAAGGGTCTGAAGATCGCCGCAAGTATCGCAAGAATATGCGCAAATCGCGCCAAGATTTAGAAGCAGCATTGCAAGCGACACCTTTTTCGATCGACGCTGTGAAAGCAGCAATGGACAATCAGCGGCGTGGCGCATTGACCCGCACAACCAAGCTCCAAGACGCTTATCTTGATGCTTTGAGTAATATGTCGGATGAAGCGCGCGCGGCACATTTGATACGCGCCCAAGAGATCATGAAAGACCGCAATAAAAAACGACACAAACCCAAGCAGGACTAGGCCGCTTTCTCGCTAAAATTTACGCGATCTCGACCAGCGTCCTTTGCCCGATAGAGCGCGACATCTGCGCAATCTATGATCTCTTTGCTTGATGCCCATGTGGTTTTTGTGGCGCTGACACCAATGCTTGCAGAGACGTGGATGGATTGGCCGCATTCTGTCAGAAATGCACGTTTTGCAATCTCACTGCGCAGGCGTTCGGCAATATCGCGCACCCGCGTGTCACTGGCGTTTTTCAAAACGACGAGGAATTCTTCCCCGCCCAATCGCGCCACCAAATCAGCCGAACGCAGGTTGTTTTTCAAGCGTTGCGCAGCCTGACGGATCACGGAATCCCCCGTTAGATGGCCAAAGGTGTCGTTGATGGATTTGAAACGATCCAGATCGATTACCATGGCTGTGACGGTAGATTTCGGTTCCGATTGATCGCCAATCAAACGTCCCAAATGCTGTTCAGCATAACGTCGATTGTACAGCCCAGTCAGCGGATCACGCAGGGCAGATTGCAAGTGCTTTGAAATGGCCTCTTCGGCGTGATGCGACATGTCATAATGCCATAAAATGCGCCGAATACGGCTGGCGAGTTCGGTGACGCTGGCGTTTGGGTCCACAAAATCACTTGCGCTGAATTCAAGGGCGCGCTGGGTCAGTGTTTGCTGCTGTTGCGGTGTGACAAACACGACGCTGGGCGTGCGTCCCCCTTCGCGACGACGCAATTCGATCATTTTGGCAAAAGCCACGTCGCTTCCCACGGAGGACGGATCGATAATATACAAGTCTGCGCCATTTTGGTTGCGCGTCGGGCCCCCGCCAGAGTGCATGCGTAGATTTGGAAAGTCGCGTCCCAGAACGCTGTTGAGCCGCGCAATAAAAACGTCGTCAAAACTTCCTGTGGCAAGAGACACATCCACACGGGTGCGCCGACTTGGGGCAGGAGGAAACGTCAACGATTGTTCCGCAAAACCCATGTCAGCAATCGTGCGGTGCTGAGCGAGCAAAGCATCAATACGTTCTTTGGCGCGGATCAATAGGTTCAGCCGCGCGGTCATCAACCACTTTGCAGCGCCATAGTTCAGAACGTCTTCAACCATCATATCATGGGATTGATCCCAAACAGAGGCATCTTCGCTCACTTGTAGAAACACCACGGGAATGTAGGCGGTGGCATCCGTCGATTTCAACCATTTCACTGTTTCAAAGTCGGCCGCGCGATCTGCTTGATAGGACACAAGGATCACATCTGGTTTGCCAAGGCGCACATATTTGCGCAACTCAGAGACATCAGCCGCCAAAGTAACATCAAAAAAGTCGATCGAAAGCTGTGCTTTGAGCATGATTCTGTTTGTGACGATTGGGTCAAAAACAAGGACACGTCCTGGCATGGATTTTCCTTTGCAAATGTGCGGTGACGCATAGGATCGAAAACAGGGTGCAGGTGTTGTTCTGCCCTGACAGAAGACGTCAAAGGTGTTAATGAAACCTTTCGCGAATGCAGAAAATTTTAGATGGATTGTTGGGAATGACTCCAGAAGCCGCAGAAGTTGTTGCTTTACAAGCACTTGCGTGGATCGTTGGAAACGATGATGTGCGTGACGTATTCTTGGGGGCCAGCGGTGCCAGCGTTGATGATTTGCGCACGCGGGCGGCAGATGTGGATTTTCAAGGCTCGGTTTTAGGGTTTTTGTTATTGGACGATCAGTGGGTCATCGGATTTTGTGATGACCACGGTATGGACTATCAGACGCCCTATATGGCGCAGCAGTCCTTGCCAGGACAGGGCACGCCGCACTGGACGTGAGCTGGGTCCTTTATTTAGAAGAATCGATGCGTTCAGGCGCATCCAATTGGCTGATAAGCCACTCAAGCAGAGTTTTCGCGGGGTTTGGCGTGAACCGTTTGAACAGACGTGCGCCCATCTTCGGCCCCGTTTGACCTGCCGTTGCGATTGTCAGTGTCGCTTCTGTTTCTGCGCCGCGTTGGATCAAGGTTACTGCGAAGACTAGGTTTGTTGCACGGCCTTCTTCAATACGCTTTCTTGCCCGTGACAGATCAGCGGCGTCAGGCAAAAGATGCCCGTCTGGTGCGTTGCGCGACATGGCAAAATCTTCGAGCTTTAAGGTCAGGGCAAACTTGAAGGGTTCTTCGATTTCGACAAGGGTTTCCCTATACTCCTCGATCACCGTTTCGGCGTTGCGCAAAATTAAGTAGGATTGCCCAGCTTCTGCCTGTGGTGGGTTGCTTTGATCTGAATAAATCATCCCTTCACCCCATTTGTAATCGGGGGGCAGGCGTTGGATGGCGTCAAAAACCACTTCGGCGGGTTGATTGAATTGAACTGTGTGCGAGCAATACATCAGAGGTCGATCTCCAACACACCATCTGGATCGGCGGCGCGGGATTGGCACAGGATGAGGCTGGTTTCGCGTTGCTTGTTCGACAGCACAAAATCGCGGTGTTCTACGTCGCCTGACACGATCCCACATTTGCACACACCGCAAATGCCGTCCGAACATTTCACGTCGATCTGAACGCCTGCTTCTTGCAACACATCTGTCGGTGTACGATCTGCTGGAATTTCAAAGCTGCGGCCTGATTTGGCGAGCTTTAATGTAAAGGCGTGGTTGTCGTATTCGGGTTGTTCAGGAACGGAAAAATATTCCATGTGGCGGTTGTCTTCGGGAAAGCCGTTGGCTTCTGCCGTGTCCAGAACACCCGCCATATAGGCGTCCGGTCCGCAGGTGTAGACATGCGCGCCCTCAGTATATTGCAGGATTTTTGACAGATCCGCGCGCGAGCCTTGGTCGGAATAGTGCATTGAAACGCGGTGTGACCAGGGTTGATCGCGCAGGATCGCATCAAAGGCCGCTTGATCAGCTTTGGAGGCAGAATAATGCAGTTCAAAGTCTCCGCCAATTGCATGCAAGCGATGTGCCATTGCCACCATCGGCGTGATGCCGATACCGCCGCCCATAAGATAGGTCTTGGACGCCTCTTCAATCAGCGGGAAGTGGTTGATTGGATGGGATATAAACACCATGCGCCCTTGTTCAAAGATGCGCGACATCAAAAGGGATCCGCCGCGCCCTTCGTCTTCGCGCAGCACGGCGATTTGGTATTTTGACGGATCGGCAGGGTCATGGGACATGGAATACTGCCGAAAGAAACCGGGCGCGACCAATACGTCAATATGCCCGCCTGCGGTGGAGGGCGGCATCGGGCTGCCGTCAGGGTTTGAAAACTCGTAGAGCGTCACAAGATCAGACAGCTTTTCCACTTTGCTGAGCTTTACATGCATCACGGGCGCGTCTTTGGGGTTTTGGTTCGCATAGACGTGTTCGGGGGGGTGGCCCGCTGCGCGGCGACGTTTGTGTTCATCCGCTGGGATCATATCCTGATAGGCTTGGATTGCCGCTTCGCGGTCCATAGGGAAGGGCCACGGATAGGGCGGGGGCAGAAGGTTTGCGGGATAAACCGCAAGCGTTTGATCCTCGAACTTTAGGTCAAGGTCGGTGGACAGCTCGCGATAGCTCGTTTCTTTTTGTGGTGTTGTGTAGGGCCCATCGTTGGTCATCTCCAGATCCCACCACCAGCGTTTCACGGGATTGATAGACCCGTTGCCAAGGGTATCGTCGAGTTTGGCAAGGGCTTTGGCAGCGAAAGGCAGATTGGACGCGGCCCAGCGGAAAGGGGCCTCTGCAAACAAGCCTTCTAGGTTCCATGGGCAGGTTTTCATGCAACGTCCGCACATGGCCCCCCCTTCGGTGGTAATGCGGTAGGTGGTGCATTTCTGGCTGTCGGATTTCCAAATCTCATACCCGTTGAACATCAGTTTTGGGCCAGCAGTGATCGCACCAGACGGGCATTCGCGCGCACATTTGTTGCAGTTTTCGCAGAAATTCTGAAGGCCAAAGTCGATCGGTTTGTCGTGGGCCATCGGCATGGACGTGGTGACCGTGCCAGATTTCAAACGCGGGCCGAGGAACGGGTTCAGTATGACTTCGCCGATGCGGGACACTTCGCCAAGGCCAGAAAGCAGCATCAGGGGCGGCTGCACCACTTCTGATCCCATCACGGTGTGAACATTGGCGGTGTAGCCAAGGTTGCGGATTTGTTGGGCGAGCACACCTCCCAGTAAGGAAAACCGCAGATAAGCCCGCATGGATTGCGCACAGGCGATCCAATCATCACCAGACGCGCCCTCCATGGTTTCGTGACCTTGGTCGATCACGACGGAGATGGCGTTATCGTGATAGGGGATCAGCTCTTCACCCGCCGCGTCGTGTGAATAGTAACACCAGTCAGGACAGGCCGAGAGGCCGACCGCATCGCAGCCCAAGAAGTAGGCGGTTGCTTTCAGGTTTGCGGCATTGCGAACGGGGTCTGATACGGAGGGATGAATTTCATCTGCTTTGCCGCCGTCTTGTAGCAAAACAAACGCACCAAGGGCGGGGCGGAAGGCGAAGGCGGCGGCGGATTTGCGCACATAGTTGCCGTTCTTGCCCGCCTCTTGTGTCTTTGCGCCCAAGTCACCGAACAGGCTGCGTGCGAACATATCGGCGCGTTTTGGCACGCGGGCCACGTTGGGCGCATCAATGTAAGTGGTCGGGTCGTCGACCCGTTTCAGTTTTTCGTAAGGATGCGGCCCATCGGCAAAGTTGCGTTTAGCATAGGGGTCACGTGTACGTTCTGATTTGGCGTGTTTGCCTGTGCCAAACTTATAGGAATAGAGCGGCGGTTGATCGGTTGCGAGCGGTTGGTCGGCTGCAATCTCGAGTGTGGTTGTAATCACCGCAAGGCCAAAGCGTGTGCCAAGGATCGGGTTCGTGGCAACGCCGCCTTTGATCTGGTTTACCCCAGCGGCCACAGAGGCGCGGGCCATGTCGATGTCGGATGCAGATGCGGAATGGGCACGTGCGTCATAGCCAAGCGAACGGATGTAGGCAGACAAAATGCTTGCGGTTTCTGCTGCGCGCAGGGCGGCACGGTGAGTTTGCGCGTTATGAATCCAGTCGGACCCGGGTTCGGATGCTTTGGGATCGCGTGGGTATTCATACAGAAAAACGATCGCATGGGTGTGATGCTCGCAGGTGGTTGCGGGCGCTTTCATCGCCTCTCGCAGGCCCGCTAGGATGATGTCGATGCCAGAGGCGAGCGTTTTCACCTGCTTTGTGCGCAGGGTATCCCCCAGCCGCTCCACATCAGGGTTCGCATAGGGTGTTTCAAGCCACATATCAGGTGTAATCCGCGTCGTTCCGATCATCGACGCATCGCAGTAATACCCAAATGCTTTCAGATGGTTGGCGCGTTCGACAGGGTCAGATGGAATCGTTGCCATTTCCTTTTTGACCGTGCCGCTGCGGATCACATCCATCATCGCCTGATATTCGCCCATGGCGTTCACGACGGACAGGGGATCGTCGCTTTTGAAATGCACTTGCGGCTCTGGTGTCAGAGCGCTGAGGTCCGGCTGATTGTCCGTGCGCCGCAACCGTTCCAGCGGATAAGGTCCAAGGTGCGGTTCACGGTTTTTATAAGAAAACAGTTTGGTCATATCAGACTCCGGTCGCTTTGGACTGCAACGAGGCCGTCAGCTTTTCAAGAAGGGTGGTCAGTTGGGTTTGTTCGCTCGCGGATAGGGCGGCGTTGATGTGTTCGCGGGTTTGCAGCGCAAACGGCATGGAACGGTGCAGCAAATCCACGCCCTTTGGTGTCAGCGCAACAGTGGTCGAGCGTTTGTCTGCATTCCCTGCTGCGCGGTTCAATAGACCGTCTTTGTCCATTTGCTTTAGCGTGCGCGATGCGGCGGGGCGAATGATGCCAATGTAATCCGCAATAGCCGATGGTGTGGTAATCTGCTGTTCACCCACTGCAACAAGAACACACCATTTTTGACGTGTCAGGCCGAGCGCGGACAGGTTTTCTTCAAAGCGCGCATTGTTGGTGCGGGCCGCGATTGTAAGCCGATAGCCGAGGCCTTGATGAAGGTCATAGGGGTCTTGCATAGTTAACATTGTTAATCAAATGGAGAGTCGAGTCAATCTGTAATATCTGTTGAGTGGACGCCTTCGATTTTCGCGGTTAGGCAGTGGCAAAGTGAGAAGGGCAAAGGTATGGCGATCAAAGGGTTGGTTTTCGATAAAGATGGGACGCTGTTCCACTATGGCGGCACATGGGCTTATTGGTGTGATCTGGTGCTCGCGGACTTATCCGGGGGCGATGCAGAAAAAGCAAAGGAGCTTGCAAAAGCTGTTGGCTATGATCCTGATCGCAAAGAGTTTTTGGCGGGCAGTCTGGTTGTTGGGGCGTCAGCAGGCGAGATCAATCAGGCATGGGCGGATTTGCTGCCTGACCTCAGTTTCGAGGATGTGGATGCCATTGCGGTGAAACACCTCGAAAGCCTGCCGTCGTTACCAGTTTGCGATCTAAAAGCGTATTTTGGCGACCTGAAAGCCAAGGGTATGAAGCTGGGTCTGATCACAAATGATTACGAGGCTGGTGCGGTCCTGCAATTGGAGGGCGAGGGTGTCTTGGACCTATTTGATTTCGTAGCGGGCTTTGACAGCGGGCATGGGGCAAAGCCGTCGGCTGATCCGCTTTTGGCATTTGGTAAAGCCGTGGGTTTGCCAATGGAACAGGTCGCAATGGTCGGGGATAGCACCCATGATCTGGGCGCTGGGCGGGCCGCAAAAGTGGGCATGACCATCGGGGTTTTGACAGGGCCAGCGGTTGCGCAAGATATTGCGGCTTACGCTGACGTAATCCTAGACGACATTTCTGCCATTCCTGCGCATTTATGGGGCTAAAGCGCGGCGCGGTCTTTGCGGTCTTCGGACGGCTTTAGGCCAAACTCGGTTTGATAAAGCCTCGACAAATGTGATGGGCTAGGAAAACCCGTCATCAGAGCGATTTCTAGGATCGAAAGATTGGTGTGCCACAACAATTGGCGCACTTTTTCCAGGCGCAGAGTGCGATAGTACCGCGCTGGGCTGGAATTCAGGTGCCGCGCGAACAGCCGTTCCAGCGAACGCACGGTTTTTCCGGCTGCATCCGCCACTTCGGGGATTGGTAAGGTGACTTCCATGTTTGCGATCATGCATTCAATTGCCACTTGGATCGGTTTTGGCAGGGTTTCATATTGATTGAGCGAATAGGGCCGCTGTCCCACGGACGCGCTGCGAATGCGGTCGATCTGGTACTGGTTTCCCACAGCATTCGCGATAGGCGCGCCGTAATGCTCAGAGATGATTTGCAGCGCAATATCCATAGATGAGAGCCCACCTGATCCAGTCCAGCGATCCCGGTCCATCACATAAAGGTTGGGCGAAATTTCGAGGTCTGGAAACTCCTCAGCGAATGCGGGTTGGTTTTCCCAATGCAGCGTGAATTCATAGCCATCTAAAAAACCCGCGCGGGCCAGCATGAAGCTGCCAATACACAACGCCCCAAAGACATCGGACTGACGCGAAAACCGGTGCAAAGCTGCATTCAGCGCGGATCGGTTCGGTGGGTCTGATTGCATCCCTGCGCAGGTGAAGAAATAGTCATACGTCCGGGTTGATTTAGATGATGCGGTAGGCTGGATCGAAATCCCATCCGAGGCCACGATTGTCTGATCATCCGCAGAGATGAAGTCCCAGACGAAAGCATCCGCCCCCAATTCACGATTGGCCGAGCGAAAGGGTCCCGTTAAGGCCGTAACGCACAGCGAAGAAAACGCATCGATTAACAAGAACCCGATCCGAATCGGCTCTTTTGGTGTGGTCTCAGGCGCAGATCTCGACATTTCTTTGACCTTTTCATCGTCCCCGCCATTTAAGGGCGAAATTCCCACCGCGCACAGACGGAATCGTCACCCTTTGTCGTAAACGAGGCACTAATTACGACAAGTGACTGCCAAGGTGGCGCTGCTGATCACAGAATTCGGGGAGTTTGATCCATGGCAAAACGCACTAGAGGCGGGGGACGCGCGGGCAACACACGGCGCACAAGCACCGCTGCAATTGATCAAATGCCTTGGCGCAACATTAAGAACATTGATCGCCCGACTGAACCGCTCGACGAAGAGGGCGTGCAGGCGATCCATAAGGCTGCAATGCATATTCTGTCCCAGATTGGGATCAAGATGCTGAACCCAGAAGCGTTGGGCATCTTAAAGAATGCAGGGTGCAAACTGGTCGAAGAAACGGTGTTTTTTGACGAAGACATGGTGATGGAAATGGTCGCTAAAGCGCCGTCCGAATACACCATCACACCGCGCAATCCCGAACGGAAAATCCATATCGGCGGCAATAATCTGGTGTTTGGTAATGTGTCCTCTCCGCCGAATTATTGGGATATCAACACTGGTAAGAAATCAGGCGATTTCAAAAGTTTCAGTGATTTGATGAAACTCACTCAATACTTCAATTGCATTCATGTAGCGGGCGGTTACCCGGTTGAACCCATCGATGTGCATGCGTCCGTGCGCCATTTGGATTGCTTGCAAGAAAAGCTGATTGTTACGGATAAAGTTGTACACGCCTATTCGCTTGGCAAAGAGCGGGTCGAAGATGTGATGGAAATGGTGCGCATTGCTGGCGGGCTGACGGATGATGAATTTGACGCGACGCCGCGCATGTACACGAACATCAACTCTGTTTCGCCGCTTGTGCATGATTTCCCGATGCTGGACGGCGCAATGCGGCTGGCGCGGCGTGCCCAGCCTGTTGTGGTGACGCCGTTTACCCTTGCAGGGGCGATGGCCCCTGTGACCATGTCGGGCGCGGTTGCGCTGTCGATTGCCGAAGGGCTGGCCGCGATTGTGTTGCTGCAACTGGTGAACCCAGGCTGCCCTGTTGCCATTGGAACATTCACATCAAATGTGGATATGAAAACGGGTGCGCCCGCTTTTGGAACGCCAGAATACATTCGCGCAACCCAGATGACAGGGCAGATGGGACGGTTTTATGGGCTGCCCATTCGATCAAGTGGTGTTTGCACAGCGAACGTGCCGGACGGGCAAGCAATGTGGGAAACATCCAACAGCCTGTGGGCTGCGGTGCAATCTGGCACGAACATCGTCTATCACGCGGCAGGCTGGCTTGAGGGTGGGCTGATCGCCAGCCCTGAAAAATTCATCATGGATTGTGAAGTTTTGCAAATGATCCAACGCTACATGGAGCCTGTGATTACAAAGACCCGCCCAGAAGACCTCGCACTTGATGCTATTGCCGAGGTCGGGCCGCAGGGGCATTATTTCGGTGTTCAACACACGCAAGACCGCTATGAAACCGCATTTTATAGCCCGATTGTCAGCGACTGGAGCAATTATGAGGCCTGGGAATTGGACGGGGCCACTTGGACCGCAGAGCGCGCGCACAAGGTATTTAAGGATATCTTAAACGAGTTCACACCGCCTCCTTTGGACGAAGGTATTAAAGAGGAGCTCGCCGCATTTGTGGACCGACGCAAAGCCGAGGGCGGCGCACCGACGGATTTCTAGAGAATTTCTGTTTAAGTTTTAAGGATAAAAACAGGCGCTGTCGGGCGGGTCTTTACGATTGTTAATGGTTGTTGGTGTAGCACGAAGACTACTCTTAGGAGGAGTTTTCAATGCACGGAACCATCAATCGCGGCCTTCAAGCCTATGTCTGTGAAATATTTGGCAAAGAGGTCTGGGAAGACACCTGTAGCCGTGCCGAATTGAGCAGCTACAATTTTGAAACCATGCTCACGTATGATGACGAAATTACCGATCGTGTGCTGGATGGGCTGACCAAGGTTCTGGGCCGTGAACGTTCTGATTTATTAGAAGATTTCGGAACCTTCGTGGTTTCAGAATCGACCCTGCAATCTGTGCGCAAATTGCTGCGATTTGGCGGTGAAAACTACGTTGAATTCCTCCATTCCCTAGAAGACGTGCACGATCGCGCCAAAATCGCCCTGCCAGATTTGGACGTGCCGCAATTCGAATTAGAGGCGCGTTCAGACACCGAATTCGTTGTAAATTATCGTTTTGAAAAGCTGGGCATGGGGGCCGTATTTTTGGGCCTGTTGCGTGGCATGGCTGATGACTACGGCGCGTTAATCCTGATTGATCACATTCCCAAACGGGACGGGGACATAGACGTGGACCAATTCGAAATTTCTTTGTTGCATATGGGCTGGCCTGAAGTGGCCCATGACAGTCTGGCGGTGTCCTAATGAGCGTTCTTGCCTTTTCTACCCCTGCTGAAGACGGATCGGATGGCATTGCTGTCACGACTGGCACGCTTGATGTGCTGCTGCCATTGCATGTGCAAGTCAGCGCGAAAGGGATCGTCACGCATACAGGCCCAACTTTTGCGAAACTGCTGGATGGCGATAAGATATTGGGGACGCGGCTGTTTGACGTGATGACCGTAAAACGCCCGTCTGATGTGACCACAGTTGCCAGTGTTCTTTCCCATCAGGGGGAGGCGCTGGCCATACAACTGGCAGAAATGCCGGGTCAAAACATGAAAGCGGTGGCTGCTGCGATGCCAGATGGCGGGTTCATTCTGAACGTGTCCCTTGGGGCAGGGGTTATGGATGTGGTTGGTGCGCGAAATTTGAAAAATAAGGACTTTTCGCCCGCCGATCCCACAGTTGAAATGATCTATATGATCGAAGTGCAATCGATCCTGTACCAAGAGCACAAACAACAAAGCCATCGCCTGCAAGGGGCAAAGGTCCATGCCGAAGAACAGGCGTTTACAGATGCGTTGACAGGCCTTGCCAACCGTCGCGCGCTGGAGAAACATCTGGCCCGATTGCTGCGGCGATCCAAGGGGAATGGATTTGCACTGATGCAGATCGATTTAGATTTCTTTAAGGCCGTAAACGACACGCACGGCCATGCAGCTGGTGATTTCGTATTGCAAGAAACCTCGCGCCTTTTGCTTAACCAAATGCGAGCGACTGATATGGTGTCGCGCATCGGGGGCGATGAATTTGTAATTGTCCTGTCAGAATATGGAGATGCGGAAACTTTGTCAGATGTGGGCCACCGCATCATCGAAGCAGTCCGTGAACCCATCACTTTTGAAGGCGTTGAATGCTGTATCGGAGCCAGTATCGGTGCAACGATTGTGGATCAGGGATCGGGGCGCACTCCAGAACAGATTTTGTCTGACGCGGACCGTGCGTTGTATGTCTCCAAAGAACAGGGTCGGGGTCTTTATCATCTGGACAGCGACGTTCTGGAAAAGACTGCCACAATTATGCCCAATTGATCCCAAGTTGAACGATTCTTGAGGAGTTAACGCAGGGTTAACTACCAGCATTTTATTGGGAATTGTCGGCCTAATTTTAAGCCGTGCGCCATTTTTGTGGCAATCAACGCTGTGTTGCTGGGATGGATACAATAGAAAAGACCTCAAAAGCGGGGCCTTTTTAAACGCCATAACTTTCAGATGTTCTGACTAAACTCTTTTCGAAAAATATATATAAAAATGTAATAAAAACATATTACTAGCGTAATTCTGTTACCAGCGCGACTTTCTCCAAAATGCGAAGCGATCCGGATAAAAAAGCACAGTTGAGGCTGACACTTGCCCCGTATTTTTGAAGCTATTTCCCCAAATTCACGGATTAACGCCCGCTGAAATTGGCAAATGTGTAAAAATTGTGTTCCGAACTGCCGCAAATTTTGCTAAAACTGTCTTAGCGTCAAGTTGGCGTAGTACGGGTAATCAGCGGTCTTCAGTCCTTACAGATCGCGCAGAGCAAAGAGTATGTGAGTAAACGATGGGTCATCACTCCAAATATCTAACTTCCACGTCCGAGCGCCGCTTTGTTTTGGCCGATAAGTTTGCGCCAAAGGCAGAGCGCGACCTTGTTGCGGCTGAATCCAGTGCATTTGGTGCCCCAACGCCGATCCACCGCAAAGTTGTGAGCAAGCCCGAGACGCAGCAAGGCGAATTGCAGGATTCTATAAAATCCATACTGGCAAAATTCGAGTAATTCACGCCAAATTGACGTTACTGTGCAAGCGCATCCAGAAGTGGGTGCGCTTTTGTTTTGCCTTTTGGCACTGTCTAAAAGGGTGGGTGGTACCAGCGCCCCGGCTCGAACGGGGGGCCTCTTGATCCACAATCAAGCGCTCTAACCTACTGAGCTACGCCGGCACTGTCGCGGGATTTAGCGACCCCGAACAGGAAATGCAAGACTGAACTGGCTTGAAAATGATCGGAATTTCCGATAGCTGACGCGCAATCTTCAGGAGAATGACATGGGTATTAATACCGAACGCGACATCGAAGCGAATTTGCAAATTGGACCGACCACCGACGGCATGGTGCGTCTGTTTGTGGCGGGCGATGGAGTGGAGATCCCGATGGACTTTTCCCCCGAGGAAGCGCTGGAAATCGCGGAAGAGATTAAGGCGGCCGCCAAGACCGTTTCTGGCGGTAAAAAGTAAGCCTCGCGTGATTGACAGGATGCCATGTTGCACCCAATGATCGGGCGATGAAAAACACGCCCGAGACCCCCGAACCAACTGACGCCGCCGCGCGGCGTGCGGTTGAACCAATTGTTTGCTACCCCATAGATACGCTGCCAGCACCACACATGCAGGTGTATCGACGCGCACGACAGGATTTGACCCTTGTAGAGGAGCTGATTGTGCCGCCCCGCGATGCACAGTGCTGGTCTTTGCCAAGCGGCCATTTTTGCCGAATCGTGAGCGTAGAAGGCTCCCAAGTGGGTGATCTGAATTTTTGGAATGCGGCTGATTTGAACGAGCGGTTTTATTCAGGCAAAACGCGGGCATTGCACGGCACGCATGTGTCTACGGGGGATCAGTTGTGGTCTAGCATCCCGCACATCCGCCCGATGGCGACGGTCACGCATGATACGCTTGATTGGTATGGCTGGGATGAATATGGCGGTTCGGTCCATGATGTGATCGGCACAAGATGCGATCCTTACACCAACGATATTTTGAACGGAGTGGATTACCACTATTGTTGTCACTCGAACCTGTCTCGTGCGCTTGCGGATTGGACAGGC
>CALLAV010000215.1 GCA_938001995.1 uncultured Amylibacter sp.
TGCACGACGGCGAAGGCCTGCGGGATCGTGGCATCACCCGTGACCTCGATTGGGGCATCCCCGTCAAACGCGGCGATCAGGAATGGCCAGGCATGGAAGGCAAAGTCTTCTACGTCTGGTTCGACGCCCCAATCGAATACATCGCTGGCACCGCCGAATGGGCCGACGCCAACGGCAAAACCGACGCAGATTGGGAACGCTGGTGGCGCACCGACAAAGGCGCGGACGATGTGACCTACGTGCAGTTCATGGGCAAAGACAACGTCCCCTTCCACACGCTTTCTTTCCCCGCCACCATCATGGGTTCAGGGGAGCCGTGGAAGCTGGTGGATTACATCAAATCCTTCAACTACCTCAATTACGACGGCGGACAATTCAGCACATCCAAAGGCCGCGGCGTGTTCATGGATCAAGCCCTCGACATCCTCCCATCCGACTACTGGCGCTGGTGGCTCCTGTCTCACGCCCCTGAATCCTCGGACTCCGAATTCACATGGGACGACTTCCAAGCCTCAGTGAACTCCGATCTCGCCAACGTGCTCGGCAACTTCGTCTCTCGCGTCACCAAATTCTGCCGCTCAAAATTTAGCGAAGCCGTGCCAACAGGCCCAGACTACGGCCCCGCAGAACAAGCCGTCATCGAAGCGCTCCAAACCCGCCTCACCGCCTATGAGGGTTTCATGGCTGACATGGAAGTGCGCAAAGCCGCAAGCGAGCTGCGCGCTATTTGGACCCTCGGCAACGAATACCTGCAAGAGGTCGCACCTTGGTCCGTCTTCAAAACAGACGAAGCCACAGCCGCCATGCAAATCCGCTTTGCGCTGAACCTTATCCCGTTTTACGCGGCCCTGTCTGAACCCTTCATCCCCGACGCCGCCGATGCGTTGTCTGCTGCGATGAACACGCCTTTGGCTTGGCCCGAAAGCGCAGAAAGCGCGTTGAACCTGCTGCCCGCAGGCCATGCCTTCACCGTCCCAGACATCACCTTCGCCAAGATCAGCGATGACGCACGGGACGAAATGCAGGCCAAATTCGCAGGCGCATAAAGCCGTTACCTTTTATCACCACAGTTGACAGTTTCTTTCTTTCATCCTATTTGTGAACAAAGTTCATGAACGTAGTTCAATTTCTGTAGGAGATCGACACAATGAAAGCCCTCAACTCCACCCGTCGCCCCGCGTTTCTGTTTGGTATCGTCATGTGGATCCTGTCCTTTGTCATGGCCGCATTCCTGATCCAGCTTGGCGCGTCGATCATCAAAGATGTGCCCTTGTCTAGCGATCCCATCGTCTATGAAGATTTTATCGATACGGAAAAATCTGCCGACCTTCGGGCCAAGACCGACGCGAACCGCGCGGGAATCGTTGTTGCGCAACGCACCATCGAAGACCTCAAAGCCAAACGCACCACAGCGCGCAACGAATACCAAAGTGCGCGCACCGCCTTTAACAATTGGCTAAAAACACGCACCGCAACCGAAGCCGAATCCCAAAACCCAGAGGTCATTAAACGCACACAACAACTCGACGCGCTTAACACCCTGCAACGGGACGCCGCGCGCAAAGTCGAAGCCGCGAGCGCAGACCTCACCACTCTGGAACGCACCTCGCGCGACCTGCGCAACCAACAATCCGCACTCCGCTTGGCCGCCCAAGCCCCCTATGACGCCGCAATCCGTGCCCAAACGCTCAAGACATTCCTGATCCGCCTTGCGATCACTCTGCCGCTCTTGCTGGTCTCCGCGTGGCTGATCCTGAAACAACGCCAAAGCGCATACTGGCCACTTTTCCGTGGTTTTATCTTCTTCTCGCTGTTCGCATTTTTCGTGGAATTGGTCCCCTACCTCCCGTCTTACGGCGGTTACCTTCGCTCTATCGTCGGGATCGTTTTGGTTGGCATTGCGGGCAAATATATCATCGCTGCGATGCGTCGATACCTAGAGAATAAGAAACAAGAGGAAAGCAAAACTGAAACCGAACGACGCAAAACCATTACCTATGAAACTGCGCTCAAAAAGATGTCAGCAAACCAATGCCCCAGTTGTGATCGCAAATTCGCGACGGGCAAGGATCAATCGAACGATTTTTGCGTTCACTGCGGGTTTTGCCTGTTCGACAACTGCACCAGCTGCGATGCACGGGACAATTCATTCCACAAATTCTGCGGCTCTTGCGGGTCGGACAAAAAACACCCAACACCCGAAGCCGCATAACAAAAAAGGGGCGGTCAACGCCGCCCCTTTGTCATTCTGAAATTTTTGCTTGGGTGTTACGCCCATTCCCACTGGTTGATGAACGCGCCAAGCACACCCTGAACCGCCTCATCACTCACACCCGCATCAGATTTCTCTAACTGCGCGACCAGACCGCGTTTCTTGTCCTCAACCACTTTGACCACAGATGCGCCAACACCTGCTTCGGCCAGTGCCGCATTGTAGACCCGCGTGATGGCAGAGCGGCGCAGATCGGGTTTAAAGATCTTGCCCACGGCCGTTTTCGGCAACTCGTCCATGATCTCCAGATACTTCGGCTGCGCCGCACGTTCATGCACATTCGCGCTCGCATGGGCCATCAACTCATCCACCGTGGCTGTCGCGCCTTCTACCAGTTCGACAAACGCACAAGGCAACTCGCCCGCATGGGCGTCAGGCTGACCAATGGCCCCCGCAAAGGCCACATCAGGGTGACCCGCAAGCGCCTCTTCGATCATGGCAGGGTCAATGTTGTGCCCGCCGCGAATGATCAAATCCTTTGCGCGGCCCGTGATCCAGATGTAGCCATCGCCGTCAATCCGTCCCAAATCGCCCGTGCGCAAATGCGTACCACCCGCAAACAATCCGACGTTTTTGGTTGGATCGGTATAGGTCTCACCCACGTTCACACCTGCGTTCAAAACGCAAATCTCGCCCACTTCGTCAGGTCCGCATTCTTTAAGGATGCTGCCATCTTCGGCACAGTCCAAAATCTTCACATCCGTATAAGGGAACCGATAGCCAACAGAGCCGATAACCTTGTTGCCCGCCATCGGATTGCCTGACACCAAACAGGTTGCCTCGGTCATGCCGTAGCCCTCAACGATCTCAACACCTGTTACATCTTGGAACCGCTTGAACAGCTCAACTGGCAAAGGCGACGATCCGCACATGGCCCCTTTCAGGCTGGAAATATCCGCATTCACTGGGCGCTGCATCAACGCCGCTGCCGCCGTCGGAACCGTCACCATATAGGTGGCCTTATACCGCTCCACCAGTTTCCAGAAGTTGTCGAACACCCCGTCCCCGCGATACCCTGCAGGGGTTGGGAACACGATATGACCGCCGCCAAACAGAACAGCCGCCCAAAACACATGGGCCGCCATCACGTGGAACATCGGCAGCGGACAAATCACCACGGAATTTTCATCCAGCGACAGGATATTCCCCAACATCCCGTTAAACAGAATGCCAGAATGTTTGTGCTGCGCGATCTTTGGCATGCCCGTTGTCCCACCTGTGTGGAAATACGCGCAATACGGGTCGCTCAGGTCCTCTTCGAATGTCAGCTTGTCGCTTGGTTGGCTGGCCAAGGCGCTGTTAAACTCGATCACTTTGGCGTTGTGTTTGGTTTCTACCTTTGGGCGCACCAGCGGCACGATAAACTTTTTCAGCCCTGTCAGATGGGCCAGCAGATCAATTTCCACAACCGTTTTCACATTGGGCGCACCTGCCACTGCCTCGGCGGCCAATTGCGCCACTTCGGTCTTTGGAAACGCTTTTAACGTTACCAAAACCTTCGCCCCTGTTTCGCGCAACAAAGCCGAAATTTGATCCGACGTCAGCGTTGGGTTGATCGGGGCCACGATGCCCGCTGTCATCCCCCCCATCATCGTAATCGCGGTTTCATGGGTTGTAGGCAGCAAATACGCCACCACATCCTTTGGCCCAACACCGAGCGAACGGAACAGGTTCGCCGCTTGTGTGATCTTGCTTTTGGTTTCTGCCCACGTCAGCGTAACGTTTGGATCCGTTGGACCACCTAACAACTGAAAGCTGACCGCAGGTTTATTGCCAAACTTTTCGGCAGTTTGCTCTAGCTGTTGATACACCGTTTTCGCCGTCCAACGGTCCTCCACAGGCATTTCTGTTTCAACCGCGACGACAGACGCCAGATCACTGATGGCCATGTAATATTCCTCCCAGAATGACGCTTCGCGCGTCTTTATTTTCGGCCAACACCATGGGCGCAAACAACGCGAAGGGCAAGTGTGACGCAGGGAAAACTATTGAATGCTGGCAAGGTGTCTATAGCCCAAAACAAAAGCCC
The DNA here is from genome assembly GCA_938001995.1 of uncultured Amylibacter sp. Lineage (GTDB taxonomy): Bacteria > Pseudomonadota > Alphaproteobacteria > Rhodobacterales > Rhodobacteraceae > Amylibacter. Next base: position 4,302 of record CALLAV010000215.1, read on the forward strand.
CACCAAAACGGCAGGGCTTTCATTCTATTTATACGGCCCAAAGGCGCGCAAAATTTATTTTGCTGGGATACGCAGCACCTGACCTGGGTAGATCTTGTCTGGGTGTGTAAGCATCGGCTTGTTGGCTTCGAAAATCTCGTTGTAACGCGAACCGTTGCCCAGCGTTTTAGACGAAATCGCCCATAGCGTGTCGCCCTTTTCCACTGTGTGGAAGGTCGGATCATCGCCACCTGCGCTGTCATCCACTGCGGCCACGCCTTCGACGTTGCCTACAGCCAAAATGACCTTTTCTTTCATTTCTTGGCTCACAGCGGAACCACCAACAGACACCTTGTCGCCGTCCACTTGAATGTCCAAACCTGTGGCATCCAAGCCCAGCTCTTCGATTTCTTTGATCAATGCATCTTTTGCAGGGGCTGCCTCAGCCGCTCCGCCAAACAGGGATTTCCCTGCACCTTTAACAAAATTCCAAAGTCCCATAACTCTCTCCTGTAATTGGTCCCTAGGCGTTTCCGCCTCGCCGTACAGTTGGGTATTCACGGGCTGATTTCAAGACCAAACGCACAAAATCTGGGCAGTATCTAGGCAGTTCTTAGTACAAACCGCCTGAAGACAGCGACCCAAAGGTTGCTTTTTTGGGGATGACTTTCTTTTTGCCAGATGACGTTACAACCTCGGTGTCACCGGCGCCGGAATACAGCTGTAAATCCTCGCCCATGGCAAAACCGCCGTCGATAATGCTGATCCCGAATTCTGGCTCTTCGCCTTCGCGGAACAGTTCAGACACAACATGATCGCCAACCGCATCATTGGGCAAACGCGCGCCTGAAAAACGGTCAAACTTAAGGAAATATGTGTTTGGCGGCACTTCAAACTTTGACGAGCCATATAGCTTAATCGCCTTTTTCATGAACGTATTAAACACAGGGCCACACATGCCACCGCCCGACGCGCCGCGCCCCAGTGATTGCGGGCGGTCATAGCCCATGTAGCACCCGGCCACGATATTCGGCGTGAAACCAACGAACCACACATCTTTGGCGTCGTTCGTCGTGCCAGTCTTACCCGCCACTGGAACACCAAGTTTGACTGTCGCGCTGGCCGTGCCACGCTCCACAACGCCGCGCATCATAGAGGTTAACTGATAGGCAGTGACCGCATCCATCACCCGTTCACGGTCAGACGAGATACGCGGGGAAATCCCTTGTTCCAATGATGCCAGTTTACAGCCTTCGCATTGGCGCTGATCATGGCGGTAAATGGTTTTGCCCCAGCGATCCTGCACACGGTCCACCAGCGTTGGTTCCACCCGCTCGCCACCATTGGCGAACATGGCATAGGCCGCGACCATCTTGAACAGGGTGGTTTCTTGCGCACCCAGCGAATTGGCCAGCACTTGGTTCATGTCGTTGTATACGCCAAACCGTTCGGCGTAATCGGCCACAACGTTCATACCCACATCTTGCGCCAAACGAATTGTCATCAGGTTTCGCGAGCGTTCAATCCCAGTGCGCAGTGGCGCAGGGCCATAAAACTTGTTCGATGCGTTTTT
>CALLAV010000216.1 GCA_938001995.1 uncultured Amylibacter sp.
GAAAGCGCGCGTGCGGCGTTGATGACGCGAGGATTTGCAGAGCTGGCGCGGTTGGCGGGTGCGATGGGTGCGCAGACAGAGACGTTGATGGGGCTGTCAGGTTTTGGGGATCTGGCGCTAAGCTGTACCTCACTGCAATCGCGGAACTTTGCTTTTGGGGAGCAGTTGGGACGGGCCGGAACATTTGGCACGGGCAAAACAGTAGAGGGTGTTGCGACGGCGGAGGCCGTTTTGGCGTTGGCCAAAAGCGCGGGGGTTGAGATGCCCATTGCGCAAGCGGTTGCGGATGTTTTGAATGGGCGGCAACAGATTAACGAGGCGCTTGCGACCCTGATGTCGCGGCCCTTGAAACGGGAGGGATAGGCGATGCAATATTGGTTGTTCAAGTCGGAACCGAACACATGGAGTTGGGATCAGCAGGTTGCCAAAGGCGACGTAGGTGAGGAATGGGACGGTATCCGCAACTATCAGGCGCGGAATTTTATGCGCACGATGGAAATCGGGGATCGCGGCTTTTTCTATCATTCGATGAAGGAAAAAGCGGTTGTTGGGATCGTTGAGGTTTGTGCGCTGATTCATCCTGACAGCACGACGGATGATCCGCGTTGGGAATGCGTGGACGTGAAGGCGGTGGAGGCTGTGCCAAACCCTGTGACGCTGGAGATGGTAAAGGCGGAACCCAAGCTGGCGGATATGGTTTTGGTCAAAAATTCACGACTGTCCGTGCAACCTGTGACAGCGGACGAATGGGCTCTGATCTGTCAGATAGGCGGGCTTTAGCATTTCTGAAACGTGGTGGTTGCGGACACGTTGGAATGGTCAAAAGCATCTGAGAGTCGTTTTGTTAATAGAACAAAGCCTACTTTTTTAGCGGCAACGACCCCAGCGGCCTTGATCCATGTGGAAATGGTCGTGGTGGGCCGCGTTGTAGTCAGGCGAGAGCACGAGGCCGAACCAGTCACAGGCGCTGTTGCGTACATCGCGTAGAAAGGCCTGGGCATTGGGTTCTCCGTTCCAATCATTGCGCAGACGGATTTTTTCGCCATTCGCCAGATCAAACCCAGAAATGTCGATGGCATTCGCGGTGGCGTGCTGGCTCATGCGCGATGTGCCTGCAATCTTGCGGCAGGAATAGCTACCGAAATGGTGCATCCGCGTGACAGGCGCACCAAAGTGTTCACGAGCGGCGGGTTGGATGCCGTGACGTTCCCACATGGCAGTGCGCAGGGCGATTTCGCAACGGGTTTCAAGCGGCGATATCCGAACCTCGCCAAGGCGTGTTATCTTGGTTGGTGTGCGGATGTGGCATTGGTCCGATGTGTTTTGATCGGGGCGTGTGGAATAGACCGCGCCTGATTTTGACAGCGCAGACCAGCATAGCATTGGATCGGCGACCGCGCGGGCCAGTTTCCATTGTGTCAGGGGTGTAACCTTCTCCAGAGGATCTAGCGGCGTCGTCGGATTCCACGGATCAGGCAGCGGTGTATCCTTGTGATATAGCAAGGCTCCAATGCCCAGCGCCAGTACCGCCAAAGGCAGGAACAGGCCGCCGATCAGACGACCAAGGCTAAGGGGTTTGCGTGGCTGTTGCGGATCGCGCTGCATGGTCTTCCAAAAACAAGGGGCGCCCGTTCGGACGCCCCAAAATTCACATCAGTCTATCGGCTTAACCGTAAACAGATTCTTTGCCAAAATGTTTAGTCAGCATGTAATACACGACAGCGCGGTACTTGTTCCGCTCTGATTTGCCATAGGTTTCGATCGCTTTGTTGATCGCACCGTCCAGATCATCGCTTGCGGACAGGCCGAGCTTTTTGATTAGGAAGTTGTTTTTAACGGTTTCGATCTCGTCTGGCTGGGAGCCAGCGACGGTGGATGCATCTGCGTTATAGATGGACGGGCCACAGCCGATAGTAACTTTGGTTAACAGGTCCATATCCGGTGTCATACCACATTTGTTTTTCAGATCGTCAGCATATTGGGCGATCAAATCGTCGCGTTTTCCCATTTTTTGCTCCTTCAAGCATAAGTTTTGTTGTTCAGAAGGAGCCTTACATTCCTCCCCCGCTCAAAATGTAGGTGATGTGAACGCCCAAAAAAAGGGGGCGCGTTGAATTGTTTCGAAATTGGCGTGTTTAGCCCTGTTTGTATTGGAGTTTTATTTGGGTTTACGTAGGGACAAGCCAACAAGGGGACGCATAAATGGGAAAAAATCACAGACCCAGACAAGGAGTCCCGTCCCAATGAACGTGCCTATTGTCAGAAATGCGAACTCTATCTGCCACGGCCACGACAGGCCGCGCAGATAGAACAAGCCGATCATTAAAACAGGGAAGTGGAAGATGTAGAACGGGTATACTGCGCGATTTAGATGGCTCAGGATGGGGGAATTTCGGTTCAAAAGAACGTACCCGAACGCAAAGATCGTGGTGCACCAAAACGCGGTGTTGAGTGCATAGAGCAGGGAATACCCCGCAGTGGCGAAACTTTGGAACGGCCAGTATTTTTGAACCCACCCGCCGTTGATGATCGTGTTCATGCGATCCGTATGTGCTGAAAGATTACCTAGGATCAAGCCGAGCAGCGAAAGCGTTGCAATGGCGGCGATCAGGCTGATCCATTTCATACGCGCTAAACGGTTCCACACGACAGGGGGAAGGGTCATGATCCAAAAGCCAATAATGTAATAGGCCCAATAAACTAGGGCGGTCCATCGTAAGCGATAGAGCGTTGCATCGAATGGCTTGATCAAAAGAACACTGATCAAGATAGCTGCGAGTGCCAAAAGCGGGATTGCAACACAGGCCGTGCGGCCCCCGCGCAAAAGCCAAAGCATGATCGGGATCGAGACAATGGAATAAAGAAACAGGTTCACCAGAAACCAAAGGTGGCCTTGGCTGCGAAGTGTCAGGTTTTGCAATCGATGCCAGAAATAGGCGGGAAAGGCCCAATCCTCGCCCTGTGCAGTGACTTGGTAATAACTGGTGATGGCGTTCCAGAAGATTGCGCCAATAATCAGTGGAATGATCAAACGTAGTGTTCGGTTTTGGATGAAGGCAGCAACACCTTTATTGCGCATCAAGAAGTACGTCCCAACGCCCGATATTAGAAACAGCGCAGGCAAACGCCATGCGTGGAAAGCAAAAATGGTGAACTCTGCCAAGTCACCACCAACATCTTGATTGCGATAGCCATAGACGTTGTGGCCGTAACTGACAAAACCAATAAGTGCATGATACGGAACAAGCACACCAAAAAGGATGACACGGAGCCAATCGAGATCGTATCTGCGTGTTGAAAGAGTCTGTGTCATGGCGTGCAGTTGTTTGTGGTATTTCCCAAAATTACTGTTACACGATAATTTATTTATCTCAAGCTTTCACTTTAGACTCTTGTTGTGACGCGGACCAAGCCCCACCAAGAGACGAAGCGGCTTGACGCTATCAAATACAAGATACAGCACAGTAGACAAAAGAAATGTGCCGAGCGTGAGCAACATGAACTCCAAAAACCACGGCCATGTCACATCACGCAGATAATACAGTCCGACAAAAACAAAGATCATATGAAAGATGTACAGCGGATATACCGCACGGTTCAGTGGCGGCAGCCAGCGGTGTGGGTGGTTCAAATAGCGATAGGCAAAACCGAGCAACGTTGCGCACCAAATGAGCGTAGCAAAGGCGTAGAGCACCGCGTAACTGGAGTGGCTGGGTGACAGCCACGGTGTTTCGAACAGGGCCCAATAGCCGTCGGTCATGAGATTGTATCCGTCATCGGTCTTCTGCGCGAATGGTAAAAGCAGGCCGAGGCCGATGACCAATGCAATACCGACCGCCAGTGTTGCCCATCGCATGGATCGCAACCGGTCCCAAGTGGATTGCGGAGCGACCATAAGCCAAAAGCCCAATACGTAGTAAATCGCATAGTTGATCGTATGCCACGTAATATAGCCGTCAAATGCTGCGCCGTAGGGTTTTACCAAGAGAGCGTTTGCCAACAAGAGAGCGAGAGTGATTAGGGGGAGAACGCGGGCGAGCCATCCGTTGCGGTTTTGCAGGAGGAATTGGAACAGTGGAATGGCAAGGATCGCATAACAGAACAGGTTCACAAGGAACCACAAGTGATCCGCCCGATAGAAGGATAAATCTGATAAACGGGTCCACCAGAACTGCGGGAAAGACGGCACGGCAAAGACAATAGACGCCTGATAATAGGCAATAACTGCGTTCCAAAACACAATGCCAATCACCAGAGGAAAGAAGATGCGCACCAGTCGATTGCCGATAAAGGCTAGCGCGCCGCTGCGCTTAACCACAAAGAAGGTAGCAACACCAGATATCAGAAACAACGAAGGCAGATGCCACACTTCAAGAAGAAGGATCGTCCATTCCCCAACCACACCCGCCGTGTCTTGGTTGCGGTAGCCATACAGATATGTGCCCTTGTCCGTGAATCCGATCAGTGCGTGGAACGGCACAAGAATCCCGAACAAAATGACGCGCAACCAATCGAGATCGTATCTGCGGGTTTCGGGCGGGGTCATAAAACAGCATCCAGAATCAAAAAGGCCCAGCAAAATGCCAGGCCTTAGTTTTACACGATATGGTAGATGTTCAAACCTTAGTAGCGGTAGTGCTCTGGCTTGAACGGACCGTCTGTTTGAACACCAATGTAATCGGCTTGTTCCTTGGAAAGTTCTGTCAGCTTTACGCCAATCTTTTCGAGGTGCAGGCGGGCTACTTTCTCGTCCAGATGTTTTGGCAGGATATAGACTTCGTTGTTGTACTCATCGCCCTTGGTCCAAAGCTCGATCTGCGCCAACACTTGGTTGGTGAAGGAGGCGGACATCACGAACGACGGGTGACCTGTGGCGTTGCCGAGGTTCAACAAACGGCCTTGGGACAAAAGGATCATGCGGTTGCCAGACGGCATTTCGTACATGTCCACTTGGTCTTTGATGTTTGTGCATTTCAGGTTGGCGAGGTTCGCCACCTGAATTTCATTGTCAAAGTGGCCGATGTTGCCGACGATGGCCATGTCTTTCATCTCGCGCATGTGTTCGATGCGGATGATGTCTTTGTTGCCTGTTGTGGTGATGAAGATGTCCGCGTCTTTTACCGTGTCTTCCAGTGTTGTCACCTCAAAGCCGTCCATGGCTGCTTGCAAAGCACAGATTGGATCGATTTCGGTTACTTTCACACGCGCACCAGCCCCTTGCAGGGATGCAGCGGAGCCTTTGCCCACATCACCATAACCACAAACAACAGCAGTTTTACCAGCGAGCATTGTGTCAGTTGCGCGGCGGATACCGTCCACGAGTGATTCTTTACATCCGTATTTGTTGTCGAACTTCGACTTGGTCACAGAATCGTTCACATTGATCGCAGGGAACGGCAGTTCGCCGTTTTTGTGCAGTTCGTAAAGACGGTGCACACCTGTTGTTGTTTCCTCGGAA
>CALLAV010000217.1 GCA_938001995.1 uncultured Amylibacter sp.
CACATCGACATCGGCCACCTTCGTGGCCCAAACGGACCCACTGGCGAGCGATCCTATTTTGCTCGCACCCATGCGTGCTGCATGTTCCTGTGCAGGTTCTGACACATCATAGGTATAGATTACGCAGCGCGGTGTCGCATGTGCTTCGATTGCTGAAATTTCATCCGGTGACTGGCGTGCATTCACCAAAATGAGCCAAGCATTCAGCTGACTGGCCGCAAACACCATCGCCGCAAAGAACACCGAATTTTCGGACACCAAAACCACACGATCCCCGCCGCGCACACCGTGCTGTTTCAGGATCGCCGCCAGCGCGGCGGTTTCCATAGACAACGCGCCATAACTGACTTCGGTCCCGTCATGATCAATCAAGGCCAAAGCACCCGATGGTTTGCCGTCTAATATCTGATGCAATCTGTCCATGGCTTTTCCCTAAAGGTCGGTTTTCGCTTCACTTAAAACTGTGAAACAAAATTCCGCACTGCGAAAGGGTGCATTTCTTGCCAATCCCGCCAAACGCTACGGAGTCCCAATTTATGACCCTACGTCACAAAACGTCGCACCCTTGACTTATACCCTCAATATGCAACTCTTTTCACATGCCAAACCCGCGACTGCTGCGGTTGGTTCACATTCTGGGAGGAATACTATGATCAAGAAGACAAAACTCGGCATTGCCGTAACGCTGGCTGCAACGCTCTCCGCGTCCGTAGCATTTGCAGAAAACATTAAAATCGCATTCGTTGACCCGCTGTCTGGTCCGTTCGCGACAACAGGGACAAATGGCGCGGCCGAATGGACGTATGCTGCTGATGTTCTGGTCAACGATAAGGGCGGTGTCCTTGGTGGTAAGAACTTTGAAATCGTGACATTCGACAACAAAATGTCCGGTAAAGAGTCGCTGATCCAAGTGCAGGTCGCGATCGACCAAGGCATTCGTTTTATCGCTCAGGGCAACTCCTCTGGCATCGCGGCTGCTATTACAGATGCGGTGAACAAGCACAATCGTCGTAACCCTGATGACCGTGTTCTGTTCCTGAACTACTCAGCGGTTGACCCAGTGCTGACAAACGAAAAATGTAACTTCTGGCATTTCCGCTTTGACGCGAACGCAGACATCAAAATGGATGCGCTGACAGATGTTATGGCTAAGAAAGAGGACATGGCTAAGGTCTATCTGATCGGCCAAGACTATTCCTTCGGTAAGGCTGTTGCTGCAGCAGCAGAACGCAACCTGACCGAAAAACGTCCTGACGTTGAAATCGTGGGCAACGAATTGCACCCAATCGGCAAGGTAAAAGACTTCACACCTTACGCTCGTAAGATTGTTGCCTCTGGCGCGGATTCCGTGATTACAGGCAACTGGGGGTCTGACATGGTTGGCCTTGGTAAGGCGATCATCGAAGCTGGCTTTGAAGGTCAGATTTATACTTATTACGCTGCATCCAACGGGATCACCCGTACGTTTGGCGAAGCAGGTAAAGGTCACATCAACCTTGTTGCTGAAGGTGCGATCAACCCACCAGCATCAGATCGTGTGTCTGCCTATGTTGACGGTTTTGAAGCCAAATACCCAGATCACGATATTTCCCAAGCACGGATCGCAAACGCGGTTGAAATGCTTGCGAAAGCCATCGACGAAGCTGGCACAGCGGATGACGTTGTGAAAGTGGCTTACGCGCTCGAAGGAATGGTGCATGACAGCATCTGGGGCGGCACCGTCACAATGCGTGAATCTGATCACCAAGCGATCCAAAATGTTCACGTGGCAGGCCACACCAACGAAAACATCCGTCACCCGCTCGACAATTCCGAGTATGGTCTCTTGACCAAAGTGACAGTTGAAAACGCTGGCATGGACAGCCCGACAACCTGTGAAATGAAGCGCCCGTAACCGGCGTGCTTTTCTCCCGCTGCGCTTAGTGGCGCGGCGGGAACTCTACACTTCCTAAATTTACACGTTCTACCGAGGGGTATTGGCATGGACCTGATACTGGTGAATCTAATTGACGGGCTGGTCTTTGGACTGTTGCTCTTCATGTTATCAAGCGGCCTGACGCTAATCTTCTCGATGATGGGTGTTTTAAACTTCGCCCACGCCAGCTTTTATATGCTGGGCGCTTATTTCGGTTATCAAATCTCTACCGTGCTTGGGCTTGGCTTTATCGGCGGATTGATCGTCGCGCCGATCATCGTCGGTATCGCGGGGGCAGGCATCGAACGCTATGGTTTGCGCCGGGTACACCAATATGGCCACGTCCCTGAATTGATCTTCACTTTCGGCCTCGCGCTTTTGATCCAAGAAGTGGTCAAACTGTTCTGGGGGCAAAACCAGATCCCTTATTTTGAACCAGCATACCTTGATTTCGCGCTTTTCTCTGTGGGGGACAACGCGATCAAAGCATACAAAGTGTTCATGATCTTCATCTCGCTGATCATCTTTGGCGGCCTTTTGTACATCCTCACGAAAACCCGCATCGGCATGATCATTCAAGCCGCGCTGAGCTATCCAAAAACCGTTGAAGCCTTGGGCCACAACGTACCGTTCATCTTTATGGGCGTGTTTGGTGTCGGCACAGCGCTTGCAGGCGTGGCGGGCGTGATTGCAGGGCCCGCCCTTGGTACATTCCCAGGCATGGCGTTTACCCTTGGCTCCATCGTGTTCGTGACCATCGTTGTCGGCGGGCTTGGCTCGCTTTGGGGGGCGCTCCTTGCGTCTTTGTTGATTGGCTGGATGACCACCTTCGCTGCCAGCTACAACATCAAGATGTCCTCAATCCTCGAAGGCATTGGCTTTTCAAAGCCAGAGGTTCTGTCTGACAGCATGTTCCAAGACCTCTGGACCCTCACACTTCCTCAAATTGGGCCAATTTTGCCCTACCTCTTGATGGTGCTGATCCTCGTGTTCCGCCCACAAGGTCTGCTCGGAAAGCGTGAATCATGAGCACTGCAAGCACAAACACCCGCTCTTATGGCGCAATTGGCATCGGTACTTTGATGCCGTGGATCATTGGCGCGATCATCCTGATCGTGCTGCCATTGCTCCTTGGGTCGCGTGGCCAACTGACCATCATGTCGCAAATGGCGATCATCGTGGTCTTCGCGCTCGCCTACAACATGCTGTTGGGGCAGGGCGGTATGCTCTCCTTTGGGCATGCGGTTTACATGGGCATGGGGTCGTTCCTCTGCCTCCATGTGATGAACGCCAGTTACTTTGGCTCTGTTCCGTTACCGATCCTACCCCTCATCGGTGGGTTGTTCGGCCTCGTCATTGCTATGATCATCGGCTCTTTCTCAACCCGATCGGCTGGGACAGTGTTTGCCATGATCACCCTTGGCATCGGCGAATTGATGGCGGCCTGTGTGCTGATCATCGTTGTGTTCTTTGGCGGAGAAGAAGGTATCAACGGCTACCGCGACGAAGGCTTGCCTGTGTTCGGCTTAGAATTCATCAGCCAGCTAGAAGTGTTCTACCTCATCGCGTTTTGGCTGTTTGTTTCTGCCGCCTTGATGTTCCTGTTTTCACGCACACCCGTGGGCCGTATGGCCAACGCCGTGCGCGACAATCCTGAGCGCGCACAGTTCCTTGGCTATTCGGCGCGCTGGGTCCGCTTTGTGTCTTTTTCCGCCTCTGGCTTTTTCTGCGGTATCGCAGGGGGCCTGTCTGCGATCCTGTTTGAAATCGCCACGGAATCCGACCTCAACGTCACCGCATCAGGCGTGATCCTGCTGATCGTGTTTTTGGGCGGCGTTGGCTTTTTCTGGGGGCCGATTATCGGCGCAGTGGTCTTTATCTTGCTGCAAACCGTGCTTGGCTTGCAAACGCACCTCTGGGAGCTTTATGTCGGCGTAATCTTTGTTGGCATGGTCATGTTCTTTCCGAGCGGTCTTGCAGGGATCATCATGGCCCATGCGGTCGCGATGAAGCTAGGCAAATTGAACCTCCTCATAAGGCCCTATCTCACCTGCGTCCTACCCGCCATTGTTGGCGTCTTGGGCCTGTGCGGGTTGGTCGAAATGATCTTCCACATGCGTGAGGCACCCACAGGGGACACTGAAATGACTCTGTTCTGGACGGCGATTGACACGCACCACATCTGGGCATGGCTTGTCTTTGGCGGCATTGCAGCAGGTGGTATTCTGCTGGCCCGTCATCAAGCCCCCATCCTCAAAGAGGCATGGGACCAAGCCAACACAATCGATACACCAGCGGGAGGCACATCATGACACCTGCTCTTGAACTAGACGATCTGCGCAAATCTTTTGGCTCTGCCGAAATTATTCGCGGGCTGAACCTAAAGGTCGAAAAGGGCGAACGCCACGCGATCATCGGGCCGAACGGGGCGGGGAAATCCACCATGTTCAACCTGATCACGGGCCGCTTTCCGCAAACTTCGGG
>CALLAV010000218.1 GCA_938001995.1 uncultured Amylibacter sp.
AACAACAGCCGCACGATGGAAGTGTCGCCCCAGCACCGTATGATGTTGGCGGATTGGCGTGCCGAAATGACCTGCGGCGAAGACGAAGTTCTAGCCTCTGCAATCCATTTGTTGAACGGCGACACGATCACCCAGCGCATCGGTGGAACGGTGGACTACATTCACCTGCTGTTTGATGAACATCAGATTGTGTTCGCAGATGGCATCGCATCCGAGAGTTTTCATCCGGGTGCAGTTGGGCTGGGCGCGATGTCTGGACCTGTGCGCGCGGAGTTGGAGCGTCTGTTCCCGGAACTCGCATCAGATTTGCAAAGCTATGGCCCCGCAGCGCGTTACAGTGCGAAGGCCCATGAAATTCAAGTGATCCGCGCGATGCGGCCAGAGGCGGGTTAGACGCTAAAATTCCAAGCGGGGTCAGAGCCAGCACGGGTGACCGTGTCCGTGGCAAAGGCAGAAGCGAATGTCAGGATGGACTGTAAGGTTTCGGTGTCGAACGCTTCTATCGCCGCAGTGGTCAAGGCATTGCGTTTGGCAAGGCAGGTCAGGAAACCCGCGTTGAATGCATCGCCTGCACCAACGGTATCCACCACCTGAACCGCGGTGGGTTTTGCCGTTGCAACCAAGCCAGAAGCATCGAACAATTGTACGCCCTCTGCACCCAATGTCACGCAAATCAGGCTTGGCCCCATGCCGATAATCTTGGCCGCTTTGGTTGCTAAATCATCGTCACTTGTGTCGATCCAATCCAAATCCTCGTCCGAGATTTTTACCACGTCGGCAAGATGAAGAACCTGATCAAGTCGGGTGCGGTAACGGACTTCGTTTTGAATAAACTGCGGGCGAATGTTCGGGTCTACCATTACAAGTCGTCCCTTGGCGTTGCGGCGCAACACGTCGAGGTAGGTTTCAGCGCAAGGGTCCACCGCGAGGCTTATGCCACCAAAGAACAGGGCTTGAACACTATCGGGAAGGGTGGCGGGGGCATCCTCTGGCGTCAGCAATCGCCCCGCAGTATTCTCATCGTAAAAGGCATAGGATGCGCTGCCGTTGACCAGTTTTACAAAGGCGAGTGTTGTGGGGCGGTCGGATCGGATTAAGTGATCCGTGCTGACCTTGCTGGCAGCCAGTGCGTCGTCCAGTATTTGGCCAAACAGATCGTTGGACACACCCGACAGCAATCCCACATCCACACCCTGCCGCCCCAAACCGATAGAGGTGTTAAAGATTGCGCCGCCCGCGTGGGGCACAAACGCGCCGTCTGCGTTCGGAATCATGTCAATCAAGGCTTCGCCGCAACACAGGATCATCGCTCTCTCCTTCGAGGATCGTTCTCAGGTGTTTTACTGAAACTTTACGCGCGTGAAAATAGGGAAGTGCGTTGAATCAGTTGTCAGGTGAGCATGAACGTTCCAAATTATTTGACGCATCTTCCGATGGTATTTCCGTCACACGTATGACGTGCAAGCCACATGCGGCATGGATATCTTTGGTTTATTCGCCTCAAAAGCCGTAAAAAACGCTGCCATTTTGTGACCCTAGCGATTCATGCACTTTCGCTGCGTAAACAGCCATATTTGTTGCCTGCAAAGCACAATAATGCGGGTCTGAATGGGGCACACGCGCCACAATTGCCCCCATTTCGCCATATTTCATGGGTAAAAACTTAACATGATGTCTGTCGAGGGCATCAAAAGAAGAGCGCAAAGCTCTCGAAATAGGCAGAGGTGAGTAATGCCCGATTATACAATCGGCGTGTATGATTTTGATCCCTTCTTTACGTTCTCTCAGACCGTAAACGGGGAAGTAACCTATGCAGGCCCCACATCATCTGAAACAACAGTCGTCATCACGGACAATGGGGCCGGTGCTGACGGTGATGTAATCACCGACAGTTCGGAAACAGCGACAGGCACAATCACAATCAATGGAAACACCTCTACAGGTGTAGGGATCAGCGCAGAGGAAAGCTGGACCATTCTGAATGTTGATACAGGTGAAACATTTCAGATCATCACCTTTGAAATCGAAAGCGGACCAGCAGCGGGCTATTACACAATTTCCGAGCAGCCGCTTGTGGATGGGGCAACCTATCGCACGCTGGAATTTAACACGGATCCAACCGCGGCAGACGCGACCTTTAGCTATGCTGATTATGTGACAGACATTCCGGATGGGACGGTCGACGGCACGGACGGTGATGACGTCATCGACGGCAATTATACGGGTGATCCACAGGGCGAAGAGGTGGATAACCTCGACAGTATCGACGTCACAGGCGTTACGCTTGATCTGAATTGGGATGCAGAAGGGGCGGATGAAACCGATTTGTTCGGTGGTGTGTCCCAAGACACGGGCGGCATTCAGGTTGACGTATCCTTTACCGATGATGGCGCGGGCACGGAATGGAGTGTTGAGTCTTCGCAAACCCAGTACGTCGGACCTGGCGAGAGTTTTGATCCAAATTCCGCACTGCTGTTGTATGGCAATGGCCCGACGGGCGATACGTCCACCATGCGGGTGGATTTCTCGTCCGTTACGGGGTCGGGATACGAGGAAGAAGTCACAGACGTTCAATTCCGTATCAATGACATCGACAGTTCCACGGGTGGGTTTCGCGATATTGTCACGGTGCGGGCCTATGATGCGGATGGCAATGAGATTGAAGTGTTATTCACCATTGGTGGTGATGAGACGGTATCGGGAAATACGATCACAGGGGGCGACAATGCCAACTCTGAATCCGATTTGGGCGGATCAGTCCTAATCACGATCCCTGGGCCAGTTGCGTATTTCACGGTTGATTACGATCAAGGTGGGACAGGCACGCAAGCGGTTTACATCACGGATGTTACCTTTACGGCGGTTCCTGATGGGGGCAACCAAGACGTTATTGATGCGGGTGCGGGCAACGATAGCATCGACAGTGGCGTGGATACGGACACGGTGTTCGGTGGCACGGGCAACGATACGATCAACGCATCTGAAGACGACGATACACTGGTTGGTGGTGACGATGCAGATACGTTCCAGATGGGCGATGGCCTTGGCGATGACAGCATTGTCGGGGGCGAAGGCGGCACGGATAACGACACGATTGACGCCTCGGCGCTGACATCGGGTGTGACCGTTACCTTTACAGGTGACGAGTCCGGTGGCGTAGACGGTGATGGAACCGATGCTACGTTTTCCGAGATTGAGAACCTGATCCTGACGGATCAAGACGATACCGTGGACGGGACTGCATCAAACGACAGCATGTCTATTGATGCGGGGGCTGGAGACGACGTACTGACGGGCGGTTCAGGCGATGATACGCTGAATGGCGGCGACGGCGATGACACGATTATTCTGAACGACGGATTTGGATCGGATGTGATCGACGGCGGATCAGGTGGTGAAACCGAAGGCGATACGCTGGATGCATCGGACCTAACGGGTGGCACAACGGTCACCACCAGTGGCGATGGGACTGGCACGATTACCGATGGTGTGGATACGGCCACCTTTGCCGACATCGAGACCATTGAAACAGGGTCCAACGACGACACGATTGATGCATCATCAGACACCACAGGTATGACCCTGATTGGTGGTGGTGGTGACGACAGCATTGACGGCGGTGACGGAAATGACGTCATCTACGGCGACGGTGGCGACCCGAGCGAACCTGGCGCATGGTTGTATGAATACTACGATCTGGACCCAACGGGTGATCCGCGCACGCTGGAACAATCGGGCTTTACGTTAAATGACGGGCGCAATCATGAAGATGCGCCGACGACAACAGGTTACACCGATGTTATTGCGCCGACGGCTTATGATACAGGCAATGATTATGCGCTAAAGTTCACAACCCAAATCACAATCACCGCAGGGGGTGATTATACCTTTGGGACCGTGTCCGACGACGGGTCACAGATGTTTATCAACGGCCAGTTGGTTGTGGACAATGACGGGCATCACGGGATGGTGCCGGCCAGTGGCACAATCACATTACCGCCTGGCAACTACATCGTTGAAATCGTGTACTACGAAAACGATGGTGGCAATGGTCTGACGGCCTCTGTCTCTGGGCCAGACACGGGGAATGTGCAAACCGACCTGACGGGTTATCCCGCGTTGTCCCCTGTGCCGCAATCTGGCAGCGATACGCTGAACGGTGGGCAAGGCGACGACACGATTTACGGCGGTGACGACGACGATACGATTTTGCTGTCTGATGGATTTGGGTCTGACGTTATTGAAGGCGGTGAAGGCGGTATCGACCAGGATACGCTCGACACCTCGGATGTGACGAACGGAGTGACGGTGGACTTCACGGGCGGTGAAGAAGGAACGGTTACTGACGGAACCAGCACAGCGTCTTTTGCTGAAATAGAAGAATTTGTGCTGACGGGCCAAGCCGACACGATCAACGGTGCGTTGGCCGACGAGTCTATGACCGTGTTTGCAGGCGCGGGGGCGGATACGATCACAGGCGGTTCTGCCACTGACTTTATCTACGGCGGCACAGGCGCGGATACGATTAACGGCGGCGCCGGCGATGATACGTTGTTTGGTGGCGATGATGCTGACGTTTTTGTCGCGACCGACGGCGGTGGTACGGACAGCATTGATGGGGGATCAGGTGGCACGGATTCCGACATGCTGGACATGTCAAATTTGACAGGTGGCGTTGATATTTCCTTCACTGGCGGCGAAGAGGGCACGGTTGATGGCTCTGGCTTTGACGCCACGTTTGCTGAACTGGAAACGTTGGTCCTGACGGATCAAGACGACACCGTTGATGGCAGCGCGTCCGACCAATCCATGACGATCTTTGGTGGCGCTGGGCAGGACAGCATCACAGGCGGCTCTGGCGCAGATGTGATTGATGGCGGTGCAGGCGATGACACAATTTCTGGCGGTGATGGCAATGACACGCTGACAGGTGGCACAGGCAACGATACCATCACGGTTGGTGGCGGTGACGACGCAACGGGGGGTGACGGCGACGACACCTTCGTAATCGACGGCACACAAACAGGCGTAGGCAGCATCACAATCGTGGGCGGTGAAGGCGACGAAACGGGTGGTGACACGCTTGATTTCAACGGGATGCTCGACACGGGGACGCTGGTTATCACGGACGATGACGATGCAAACGGCGGGCTCACGGGTTTTGCCTTCCTGACCGATGGCACACGCGTCGATTTTTCCGAGATTGAGAACATTATTTGTTTTGCGCGGGGCACAAAAATCCTGACCCACGCAGGTGAAGTGATGATCGAAGATCTGGCCAAGGGGGATCAAATCCTGAGCCACGATAACGGGTTGCAGCAAATTCGTTGGATCGGGTCGCGTACCGTGCCTGCTATAGGTGAATTCGCGCCAATCACCATCGCCAAGGGAGTGTTAGGCAACCACACCGACCTAACTGTCAGCCCGCAACACCGCATGCTGGTGTCTGGTCCGATGGCCGAATTGCTGTTCTGCGAACCCGAGGTTCTGGTACCTGCAAAGCATTTGTTAAGCTGGGATGGCGTGTATCAAGCGCAGATGGAGACTGTGGAATACTTCCACATTCTGTTTGACACGCATCAAGTTATCCATGCCAACGGCGCCTTGTCCGAGAGCTTTCACCCTGGTGAACTAGCGATGGATGCGGTGTCCGAAGATGCCAAGGCCGAGATTTTGGCGCTGTTCCCTGAACTGGCAGACCACCCCGCCGCCTATGGCCCGTCCGCACGGTTTAGCCTGAAGGGGTATGAGGCAGAACTGCTGGGCCGCGGGATGGTTTCTTAAGAAATTTTGTGGCGAAGTGTTCACAGATTGCAGGTTCGGCAAATGACCACACTGCAAAGTGTTCGGATACCTGCCTCCACCCCTTGTCTTAGGGCGCACAAGCGGTTATCTGACGCTCTACACACAATGACAGGAGCCGATCATGGCTGTGACAAATCCACTGCAGTTTATGCAACAGGTTCGCGCCGAAGTGTCCAAGGTTGTTTGGCCCACACGTCGCGAGACGATGATCACGACCGTGATGGTGTTTGTTATGGCCTTTGTTTTTGCGCTATTCTTTTTCGGCGTGGATCAATTGGTTCAGTTTATTCTAAATATAATTCTGGCATTCTGAACTTGAATTCGCTGCGCCCGCGCAGTATCAGGCCTAATCCCTAACAGTATCAGCCTTCAGAATCAGCAAGGCAAATGTGTCTGGCGGGACCTCAGGTGCATAAGTATCTGTGAATGAATTTACGGCGGGATGGCCCGCCCAACACGAAGGTATCGGTCAAGATGGCGTTACGTTGGTATTCGGTTTCTGTGCTCTCAAACTTTGAGAAAAAGATCGCCGAAGCGATCCGCGAGGCGGTTGCGCAAGAAGGTCTGGAAGACGAAATCACAGAAGTGCTCGTTCCGACCGAAGAAGTGATCGAAGTGCGTCGTGGCAAGAAAGTCCCGACCGAGCGTCGCTTTATGCCAGGCTATGTTTTGATCCGCATGGAGATGTCTGAAAAGGGCTATCACCTTGTGAGCAACATCAACCGCGTCACTGGTTTCTTGGGGCAGCCCGGCAAACCATCCCCGATGCGCGACCGCGAAGTTGCCGCGATCCTGAACCAAGTGGAAGAGGGCGCGGAACGTCCACGCACATTGATCAGCTTCGAAGTGGGCGAGAACGTGAACGTGACAGACGGCCCGTTCGAAGGGTTCGCTGGCATGGTAGAGGACGTGGACGAAGAGAACGCCCGTTTGAAAGTGACCGTGTCCATCTTTGGCCGCGCCACACCCGTGGAACTGGAATACACGCAGGTATCCAAGCAAACGTAAGTTTGACTTTTGCCAGACTGCTGACAGATTAAACCGCAAGGGGCCGCGCCCTTTGCGGTTTTTCTTTTGGGTAGGTTTCTTATGCACGTGCGCACCGCGACAGAACGTGACTTTGCGGGGATCGACGCATTGCTTGTGGCATCCTACACGAAACTTATGGCTGCGGCCTATGATGCGGCTGTTTTGTCCGTCGCACTGCCTGCAATGACAAAAGCTCAGCCAAAGTTGATCGCCTCTAAGCGGTTTTATGTGGTGCAAAGCGGTGCTGATATTGTCGGGTGCGGAGGTTGGAGCCTTGAGGCACCGGGATCAGGGGAACGCACCGAAGGCTTGGCCCATATCAGACATTTTGCCAGTGATCCCAATGCTCTTGGCCGTGGCATTGGTCGTTCTTTGTTCGAAACATGCGCATTAGATGCGCGCGCTTCAGGTATGGTGAAACTGCAAGCCCTTTCAAGTTTGAATGCGGAACCGTTTTATGCGCGCATGGGATTGCAAAGCCTTCGGCGTATTGAAATCCCGATGGGCTCCGTTGGCGCCTTTCCTGTGGTTCTTATGGAGGGACCGCTCTGACTGTTTTGGGTCTTGGTGTCGGTGGACAAGCCTCAGCGGAGTGATGTTTCAGGTTTTGACATTTTGCGTTTCGCTGGCAAACTAGGCCACAAGATACCGTGCTGTACGCGGTTTCGTTTTGGAGGATGCTATGGGCAGGTTGCTGACAGATCAGAATATCGCGGAATTTCAGACGCAGGGGGCGACGCTGTTAAAGGGCGTGTTTGCCGATTGGGTGGATGTGCTGCGTGATGGGATTGCTGCGAACATGGCGGACCCAGCGCCGAATGCGCGGAATTACGAGACCGAGGGCGGTGGGCGGTTTTTCGTCGATTACTGCAACTGGGCGCGAATTTCGCAGTATGAGGATTTCATCTTCAATTCACCCGCTGCGGCCATTGGGGCAGAGCTGATGGGCAGCACAGGCGCGCGGTTGTTCCATGAACACGTACTGGTGAAAACACCGAAGTCTGGCACGCCAACGCCGTGGCATCAGGATTTGCCGTATTACTGTTTGGATGCGTCACAGACGGTCAGCATATGGATTCCGCTCGATGATATTCCGCG
>CALLAV010000219.1 GCA_938001995.1 uncultured Amylibacter sp.
GTGGCGTGAGCGCGGTTTTAGGTGGCAATACCTACCCCGTCAAGCCGTTCTCTACACCTGCTTGCATATTCTTTGATAGACATGTCACACGGGGGCTGTTTACTGGGCGCAACACGTACGAACGGACCCCAGAATGCCTAAATCCCGCGCTATAACGCTTATCCTTATTGGCGCTGTCGGCATGAGCCTTGCGGCGCTGTTTGTGCGTTTGGTGGATCAGGCGGACGGGTTTCAGATCCTCACCTATCGCTCTGTGTCGCTTGCGGGCATAGTTGGGCTGTTGGTCTGCTTGCGGCGGAACTCTGGACCGATCCGTGTGTTGCGGTCTCTGGATCGCACGGACTGGGCTATCGGCGCGATCCTGTCGCTCGCCTTCACCACCTATGTGTTCGCGCTGTTAAACACCTCTGTAGCCTCTGCGCTGTTTATACTGGCTTCTGCGCCGCTGATTGCTGCGATCCTTGGCTGGATTTGGCTTGGCGAGCGCCCCCGCGCGATGGTTTGGGTGACAATCGCGCTTGCTGGCACAGGCATCGCGATCATGGCGGGCGAAGGTATTTCGCTTGGGCGGAGCACTGGCAACCTCTGCGCTTTTGCCTCGGCCGCCCTGTTCGCCATCATGCTGGTGATTGCTCGGCGCAGCGGCAAAGACGATGTACTTGGCGGCACATTTCTTGGCGGTGTGCTGTCCTGTACCATCGCGGCTGTTTGCGCGTTGACCATCGGCGACGGGTTGACCGTGTCCAGTTACGATCTGCTGATTTGCCTGTTCATGGGCGCTTTCACCATTGGCATCGGCATCGCGCTCGTCACTTGGGGAACGCCCTATGTGCCTGCTGCCGAAGTTTCCCTGCTTGTCCTATTAGAAAGCGTGCTCTCGCCCATTTGGGTTTGGGTCTTTCTGGGCGAGGTTATGACATCGCGTGAAATCATTGGAGGCAGCGTCGTGCTGTGCGCCGTGGCGGCAATGGCGCTGGTTTCTACCAAGAAAAAACGCGCCTAAAGCGGCGCGTTTTTCGAACCCCGAAGGGGTAAATGGTGGGTGATGAGAGGCTCGAACTCCCGACATCTTCCGTGTAAAGGAAGCGCTCTACCAACTGAGCTAATCACCCGATAGCGCGGTGTTTAATCCGCGTTTTCGTCGTTCGCAAGAGCTTCTTTGCCCGCTTCATCATCTTTTTTGTCTTCTTTGGGTTTCTGCAACTGAACTTTGTAGATCATCTTGGCGTTTTCGCCTTCGCCCCGCTCGATGACGCGGATTTTTCCAAGCGGCGGAATTTGCAAATCATGGCCCTCAGATAGCACCTGATGGAAATAGGCGAGCGTGGCATCAACGGATTCGCGCACTTCGCGTTTGCGCAGACCCGTGGCAACCGTCACGTGATCATAAATCTGTTTTTTGCGGATTTTGCCGTCGTCTTCTTTTTCGACTTTTTCCTCAACCGCCGCCTCGATTGGCGCTTCTACGGTTTCCTCATTTGCGTCGACTGCTTTTTTCTTCGTTGCCACGGATTTGCCCCACCTAGCTGTTTAATCGGAATGATTGTTTTCGTTCTCGAAACAATCGCGCCAAAAGGCTGCGATTGCGTTAAGTATCCGCAAAAAAGGAAGCCGCCACAACCGCTAAATGGGCTGTGACGGCTTTTACGTTATCTTGAAAGCAGGTTTAAAGCGCCTTGAACTTAATGCGCAATCGCTGCGGTTGAACCGTCGCCTTTGGATTGCAGGGCGGCTGCGGCAGCCTCTTCTGCTGCTTCGTCCCAGTCAATCGCTTCTGGCTGACGCACCAACGCGTGTTGCAAAACTTCTTGCACGCTGCTTACGGGAATGACTTCCAAGCCTTCCTTCACGTTGTCAGGAATTTCTGGCAAGTCCTTTTCGTTGTCCTGAGGGATCAGAACGGTTTTGATACCGCCGCGCAAGGCCGCGAGCATCTTTTCCTTCAGACCACCAATGGGCAATACGTTCCCACGCAATGTTACTTCACCTGTCATGGCGATGTCCTTGCGCACAGGAATATTGGTCATGACCGACACAATCGATGTCACCATACCAACACCCGCAGACGGGCCATCCTTTGGCGTCGCCCCTTCGGGAACGTGTACGTGGATGTCGATCTTTTCAAACTGCGGTGGTTTCACACCGATGTCTGGGCTGATCGAACGGACATAAGAGCTTGCCGCATCGATGCTTTCTTTCATCACATCGCCGAGCTTGCCTGTGGTTTTCATCCGCCCTTTGCCGGGCAGTTTCAGCGCCTCAATCGACAGCAATTCACCACCGACCGACGTCCAAGCCAAGCCTGTGACAACACCGACCTGATCTTCTTCCTCGGCCAAGCCGTATTTAAACCGCTTCACACCCAAGAAATCATTAAGGTTATCGGCAGTGATCTGAACGGCCTTCTCTGCACCCTTCACGATCTTGGTCAGCGCCTTACGGCACAGTTTCGCCAACTCACGCTCAAGACCACGCACACCTGCTTCACGGGTGTAGGTGCGTACGATTTCCAGCAAAGCAGAATCTTCAATCTCGAACTCGCCCTTTTTAAGGCCGTGGTTCTTGATCTGCTTGGAAATCAGGTGCTGTTTTGCGATCTCTGTCTTTTCGTCTTCGGTGTAGCCCGAAAGCGGAATGATCTCCATCCGATCCAAAAGCGGACCTGGCATGTTGTAGCTGTTCGCGGTGGTCAGGAACATCACATTGGACAGGTCATATTCGACCTCCATGTAGTGATCCGTGAAGGTGGCGTTTTGCTCTGGATCCAGCACTTCCAACATTGCAGACGCGGGATCGCCGCGGAAATCCTGCCCCATCTTATCGATTTCATCGAGCAAGATCAGCGGGTTGTTGGTTTTCGCCTTTTTCATCGCTTGGATGATTTTACCTGGCATCGACCCGATGTAGGTCCGACGGTGACCGCGAATTTCTGACTCGTCGCGCACACCCCCTAGGGAGATGCGGATAAATTCACGTCCTGTCGCCTTGGCCACAGATTTCCCGAGCGAGGTTTTACCAACCCCCGGAGGACCAACGAGACACAGGATCGGGCCTTTGAGTTTCGCACTGCGTTGTTGCACAGCCAAATATTCAACGATCCGTTCCTTCACCTTTTCAAGTCCGTAGTGATCCTTATCCAGAACCTCTTGTGCCTTGTTCAGGTCTTTCTTCACGCGGGACTTTTTGTTCCACGGAATGGACAACATCCAATCGAGGTAATTGCGGATCACGGTCGCCTC
>CALLAV010000220.1 GCA_938001995.1 uncultured Amylibacter sp.
GTCTCTGAACAAATTACAAGCCGAACTCGGTGGTGAGAATTTCGAAGTCGTTACAATCGCAACAGGCCACAATCCCCTGCCCGCAATCAAAACGTTCTTCAAAAAGGCCGAAATCACTGATCTGCCGATATTGTTGGACCCGAAACAGGAACTCGCCCGTAAAATGTCCGTCTTCGGCCTGCCCGCCACAATTATCCTCGACCCGCAAGGGCGGGAAATCGCCCGTCTGCGCGGCGATGCTGAATGGGCCGATGACAACGCTTTTGCCATCATCAATGCGCTTATTGCATCGACTGACAGCTAAATTCGCGCGACGCACGCGCCTGTGCGCGAACGCACATCCCTTCACAAAGTTCCACAAACTTTTTTGCAAAAATTTGGAAACTTTTTTGCGCCTTGCCGTGTTGTCCTACCACAAGCGCAATAAAGCGCACCTGAACCACCTAATGGAGGATCACACTATGAAACGTACACTTTTGACAACGACAACTTTGGCCGCCCTGATTGCTGCACCAGCATTTGCTGACATTAAAACAGCAGGCGAAACACAAATTGACACGCAGGAATTGCAGCAGCAAGCCGAAGAATTGCCAACAGGCACAAAGCCAATGATCGACGTTGCTGGCAAAGTATACTTCGCAGACGAAGGCTTTGAGCGCGTCTCACCGGATGAAGTGACCATCAACCTTGTAGACGGCGTGATCGCATATGACGAAAACGAGAAATGGGTTGGCGAAGTCGGTTCTGTTCTCGTTGATGAGCAAGACAATGTCGTAGCGGCTGTGATTGATGTAGGCGGGTTCCTGGGTATTGGCGAAAAAGAAGTTGCCATCGCAATCGAAGACATGACCGTGCTGCACAACGCTGACGAAAACAAAACGCAGGTTGTTGTGAACGCATCCGAAAGCGAATTGGAAAAAATGCCAAAATACGAATTGTAACACAATTCTTCTGATCCAAAATGAGGGGCCAGCGCAACAGCGTTGGCCCTTTTGGTTTGAACTGGCCGTTGCCACGCTAGGAACATTACGGCACTAATCCCCCATGACTACGTTTTGGAAAACCGCCCGCGCCGACCTGTCCCCTTTCGCTGTGTATTCTGCCGAAGAATGGTCAACCCTGTCAGACGGACGCACCACAAGGTTCAGCGAAAAGGACCTGAAACGCCTGCGCTCGGTTGGGGACACAATGTCCCTTACCGAAGTTGATCAAATCTACCTCACCGTGTCCCGCGTTCTTGCCGCCCACACCCGAGCCACGCGCAAGCTTTATAAAAAGCGCGCGACGATCTTGCCCCATGTTAAGGCGCGCACTCCGTTTATCATCGCCATCGCAGGCTCCGTTGCCGTGGGCAAATCCACCACCGCCCGCCTTATACAAGAACTCATCCGCCGCTGGCCGAACAAACCCCGTGTGGACCTTGTGACCACAGATGGTTGGCTTTACCCTAACGCCGAACTTGAGCGCCGTGGTATCATGCACCGCAAAGGCTTCCCTGACAGCTACGACCGCGCAACAATGCTGCGGTTTCTGTCGGATGTTAAATCGGGTCAGCCAAATGTCACGGCCCCTGTGTACTCGCACCTGAAATATGACATCGATCCGGACCAATCCGTCACAATCAAGCGACCTGATGTTCTGATCTTTGAAGGGTTGAACGTTCTGCAATCGCGCGCAGCCGATGCATCGGACACGCCAACGCCCCTTGCGTCAGATCATTTCGATTTTTCCATCTATGTGGACGCCTACGAGCCGCACATCAAATCGTGGTACGTCAATCGCTTCTTAGCGCTGCGGGAAACCGCGTTTCGCAATCCAGATTCTCACTTTAATCGCTGGGCCAATTTGTCAGATGCTGAGGCTACCGATCGAGCCACCGAACTGTGGGAGACAATCAATGCCGTGAACCTGTCTGAAAACATCCGCCCAACACGGCCCCGCGCGGACCTTATCCTGCGCAAAGGTGAGGATCATTTGATCAACCGCATCGCCCTTCGGCGGCTTTAGGATGACTGGCAGCAACAAAGATGAAACATTGATCGACAGCACCAGTGCCAAGATCATCAAGCGTTCAGCAAAACCGGATTCAATGCACTGTCACATTCACTGGCGTAGCTTCAGACGGCCGTGTCGCTTTACTGCGGTTCAACACAGTCAACGCCAGACCAAACTGTTCGGCCAGACCAGCAAGTGCAGGGGCAAAATCCGCACGCACGATCAGCATCGCAAACAACATAGCATCTTCGCGGTGGCCAGCTGTGGCCTCCGCCACCATATTTGCGAAACACGCCTCATCTGCACCTAGACAAGAGCATCCCGAATGGTGACGCATCACGGGGCGCCGTGCGAACCGCGAAAAAAGATCACACATCTGTTGCAGGCTATCAATCGCCACAGGGCCATGCGTTGGCCCTAGCAATTCTGTCAAATCTTCAATCGCTTGCGCCTGCGTTTGCGGGTTTTCACACCATAAGCGTAGAAAACAAACAGCAGCGGCCTCGATCTGTGGAAGTTCCGTCAAGAATCCAACCGGCGCACTTCCTCTTGGGATCTGAGGAGCGGTCATTTTGTCAGGATCAGTTTACCGTTTCGGGTGATCCGCAACGTGTAAATCTGCCCATTGTGCGCGATCTGTGCCAAATTTCCGTTGTCCGTAAGCTCTTTGGCCAAGTACACAGGCCCCAGCCCTTCCACAGAAGGTGAGCTTTCAAATAGCTGTTGCGCGGTTTGATAGGTCATAGATCAGTCCTTTTTGTAATTTTCTGTCAGATCAAACAGCCATTCCAAATTCACACCAAAGCTCGGGCAAAGGTCTGCGAACAGAAAGAATGTTTCCAACCCTATGCTTCCATTACGTAGGAAAAGACTTGGGTCAGAAGAAGGTGTTTGAGTGTAGGTCATGGTGGCTCCATCAGGTGACGCGTGACGGCTTCCCATGACAATCGGGTGGCTAAATTTAACCTGACTATTTTAGTTGGTTATGTCAAATGATTCTTTGAACTCGATGTTTTTCCCGCAGATTACCAATCACTTTGCACAGGTCACCGCGCCAGTCGCTTCACCTCTTCGTGGCGGTGACAGGTAATCAGATGGTCATTGATCAACCCGGTCGCTTCCATCCACGCATAGACAATCGTTGGACCACAAAACTTGAACCCAGCTTTTTTCAGATCCTTTGAAATCCGCGCAGACAGGTCCGACGATGGCGGCACATCGGCCTGTTTGTCAAAACGGTTAACCAGCGGCGTCCCGCCAACATAGTCCCACATGAACTGATCGAACCCTTGGTTTTCTTCCATGTTGATCCAGGCCTGCGCCCCAGTGATTGCCGCCTCGATCTTACCGCGATGGCGTATGATCCCTGCATCCTGCAACAATCGTTGCACATCCGCCTCAGTGAAACCCGCCACTTTTTCGGGATCAAACCCCGCAAAAGCATCGCGAAACGCGTCCCGCTTCTTGAGAATCGTTAACCAACTGAGCCCCGCCTGAAACCCGTCGAGCACCAATTTCTCCCACAAAGCGCGGCTGTCATACTCTGGAACACCCCACTCTTCATCGTGATAATTTACATAAATTGGTAAAGAGCCACACCAGTCACACCGCGAAGTTTCCATATTTCCCCATTTGAATCAGAGCGTTATCAATTTTATGAAAGGTTAACACGAATTGGAACAAAATGGGAACCTTAACTATGCATTAGCTTGTTTAGCACGATGATAGGTCAACCAACTCACGATTCGAAAAGGAATTCAGCGTGGAACACTTGGACGGGCCAGACCTAAACGAACCAGTATCTCTTGCGTCACGTTATGATGATGGCTCAGAAACCAGTAGGATCATTGAAATGGTCAGGTCGGCCATTGACCGCAAGAATATTCTTCTTGCTTATCAACCGATTGTTCACAGCAAAAATCCAACGCGCCCTGCCTATTACGAAGGTTTGATCCGCGTTCTGGATGACCGTCGCCAGATCATTCCCGCCAAAGATTTCATTGAAACCGTCGAAACGATGGAACTTGGCCGTATCCTTGATTGCCTTGCGCTGGAGTTGGGGCTGGTTGCCTTGGCAGAAGAACCGAGCCTGCGTCTGGCAATCAATATGTCCGCCCGTTCGGTTGGCTATCCACGCTGGATGGACACGCTTAATCACGGTTTGGCTTTGGACTCTACCATCGCTGAACGCCTTATTCTCGAAATAACCGAAAGCTCGGCGATGCTCATGCCTGACATTGTAAATGTGTTTATGGCGGATCTTCACCGGCGCGGTATTTCCTTTGCGCTTGATGATTTTGGGGCTGGGTATACTGCCTTTCGCTTTTTCAAAGACTTCCAGTTCGACATTGTTAAAATAGACGGGCAGTTCATTCGCAACATCGACAAAGACCCTGACAATCAGGTTTTGGCAACCGCATTGATTTCCATCGCGCAGCAATTTGACATGTTCACTGTCGCTGAATGTGTGGAAAAGAAAGAGGAACTGGCCTTCTTGCAGGAAGCAGGAATCGACTGTTTACAAGGCTATCTTTTTGGCCGACCAGAGACTGTTCCGATCTGGAAAGAGGAAGAGACGTCTTTGGAAGGGTACATTTAAGTCGTATTGACGCAAAATTTTGTAACAAAATTACAATTTTTTTACGTTTTTACTAACTTTCAACAACATTGCTTAAGATTGCGACACAATAACCCTTGCGCTGCGGTGCGGCATGGTTAATACGTCCGATAACCCATCGGACCTAACCGCGCGCTACTGCTGATTGTACTGGGTTCAATGTTCAGCATCCCGCGCCTTCTCATGAAGGACATAACTATGACCAATGTTGTTATCGCATCCGCCGCCAGAACCGCTGTCGGTTCGTTCCTTGGCAGCTTTGCTAACACACCAGCACACGACCTCGGAACAACAGCTATTAAAGCCGTCCTGGACCGTGCAGGCGTGGATGCCGCAGATGTTTCCGAAACAATTCTTGGTCAGGTCCTTACAGGTGGTCAGGGGCAAAACCCAGCCCGTCAAGCCCACATCAATGCAGGCCTTCCACAAGAAGCCGCCGCATGGGGTATCAACCAAGTGTGTGGCTCAGGCCTGCGCGCTGTCGCACTCGCGGCCCAACACATCCAACTTGGCGACGCAGGCATCGTGGTTGCTGGCGGCCAAGAAAGCATGTCCCTGTCCCCACACGTCGTAAACATGCGCCCTGGCCAGAAAATGGGCGATGCGAAATTCGTGGACTCCATGATCAAAGACGGCTTGTGGGATGCGTTCAACAACTATCACATGGGTACAACGGCAGAAAACGTTGCCAACAAATGGCAAATTTCTCGTGACATGCAGGACGAATTCGCTGTTGGCTCACAGAACAAAGCGGAAGCCGCACAAAAGGCTGGCAAATTTGCGGATGAAATCACGCCTTTCACAGTAAAGACACGCAAAGGCGATATCGTTGTCGACCAAGACGAATACATCCGTCACGGCGCAACAATGGACGCGATGCAAAAACTGCGTCC
>CALLAV010000221.1 GCA_938001995.1 uncultured Amylibacter sp.
AGCCACAAAAGGCCCATTAGAGCGCTGAAAATCACAACCGTTGTGGGGGTCATTGGGGTCATGATGAACCACACGGAAACCAGCGTGCGGCCAGTGTAAACCATTGCGAGTAAGTACTTTTTCGGGAAGTGTTTACCGAGCACCCCTGCGCCCACTGTGCCTATGATGTTAGCCAAGCCGATGATGCCGATTGCAACGCCCCCGAGGATCGTGGTGGTGGATACGCCGATGGAATCGAGCATTCCACCCACAGCGATGGGGCCGCAAATTTCGGTGATGAACGCAGGGAAGTGCGCGGTGATAAAGCCGAGTTGATAGCCGCAGGAAAAGAAGCCGAGGAAGATGAGTGAATAGGTCGGATCCTTGAATGCTTTGAAGAGCATCTCAGACATGGTTTCCTCAATCGCGGCGTTTGAGGTGTTGGTTTTGGTCCGCAAAAAGGGGAGCAGCAGGATAACCGACAGGATGGCGGCGGCGAAGATCAGAAAGACGCTCGACCAGTTCATTTGGGTCAAAAGTGCTGCGGCGATTGGGGGGCCGATGACTTGGCCGAGACTGCCCGATGCGGTGGCGATGCCGAGCACGAGGGAACGGTTTTCATCGCTTGCGGCGCGGCCCACGATGGCAAGGATGACGCCGAAACCAGTTCCTGCGATGCCGAAGCCAACGATGATTTCTAGGAGTTGATGCGCGCCCGGTGTGGTGGCGACGGACGACAGAACAAGGCCAGCGGCGTAGGTCAGTGCGCCAAGGAAAATGGCGCGGCGATCACCGAATTTTTCGGCGATGGCGGCAAAGATCGGTTGGCCGATGCCCCAAGCAAGGTTCTGGATCGCAATGGCGAGGGAAAATTCGGAGCGAAGCCAGCCGAATTCGGTCGCGATGGGGATTTGGAACACGCCAAAAGACGCGCGTATGGCAAAGCCCGTCATCAAGATCAGGCAGGATGCGATCAGGATGGGAGTGAATATTTTGCTTTGTGTCGTCATCGTCTCTGCCCGTGTTGCGGGCCTTGCCGCGACTTGTTAGGAAACTCTGACCAAAGAAAATGCACAGGTGCAAGGTTTTTACTGTGATGAGCATCCTATCAGACACTTATGAAGCCCGCGTAAAGCGAGGGGAATTACATCGGGACCCTGCGCAGGAAGCTGTTTTGGGGCTATTTGACACTGTTGCAGAAACGCTGCGCAAGCCTGTGAAGAAGGGCTTGTTCGGGCGGTTTGGAAAATCGAGCAACCCTGTGAAGGGCCTGTACCTTTATGGCGGGGTTGGGCGCGGGAAATCCATGCTGATGGATTTGTTCTTTGATGGAGTGGCCGAGCCGCGCAAACGAAGGGTGCATTTCCATGCGTTTATGCAGGAAATTCATGCGCTTATGCACGAAGCGCGGCAAAAGTGTGTTGAAGACGCGATTGTGCCCGTGGCCGAAGATGTGATCAAATCGTCCAGATTGTTGTGTTTTGACGAGATGCAGATCACGGATATCACCGATGCGATGATCGTTGGGCGGCTGTTTGAGAAGCTGTTTGAGGCGGGGGTTGTTGTGGTCACGACTTCCAACAGGCACCCTGATGATTTGTACAAAGATGGGCTGAACCGAAACCTGTTTTTACCCTTTATTTCAATGATTAAGGATCGGATGGAGGTCTATAACCTCGACAGTGAAACGGACCATCGGCAGAACCGATTGCAGGGGCATAAGACCTATTTCGCGCCCATTGATGAAGCGGCGGAGATGGCGATTCAGCGGGTTTGGACGGACGTGGCGGGGACCAAGAGGGAGCCGTTGATCCTGCACCACAAATCGCGCGAAATTGTGCTGCCTGCGTTCCACAACGGCGTGGCAATGGCGACGTTTCGCGAGTTGTGTGGTCAGCCCCTTGGGCCAGGGGATTATCTGGCGATTGCCAAAGCGATTAGAGTTCTCATCCTAAAGGATATCCCACGGCTGAACCGCGAAGGCGCAAATGAGGCGAAGCGGTTTGTGACGCTGATAGATGCGCTTTATGAGGCGAAGGTAAAGCTGATTGCATCTGCGGCAGCGGAGCCAGAGCAATTGTACGAAGCTGGCACCGGGGCGTTTGAGTTTGAACGCACGGCCAGCCGTTTGCGGGAGATGATGTCGGCGGATTGGGGTGCGGAATAGGCAACACACGTGCTAATGCGTGTTGCCCGAATGTGTTCTAGCGAACCCGTTGGCGTAGGAATTGCAGCGAAGCTTTGTCCGCTTTGCCAGACGGTTGAACGCCAGCTTTGATTTGCATGTCCGACAGGGCGTCGATGGTTTTGGGGCCGATGATCCCGTCCACATCACCGATGTCGTAACCTGCTTTCAGTAGCAATTCCTGCACTTCCATCTTTTGGGGCAGTTTCAGCGCGTTCGGGCCACGGGGCCATTCGCGCACGAATTCACCGCCGCCGTTGATTTTATCCGCCAGATGCCCAACGGCCATCGCGTAAGAGTTGGCGTTGTTATAGGTTTTAATCACAAAGAAGTTTCTAAACACCGCGAATGCTGGTCCGTCTGCGCCTGCAGGAAGAAGGATCGCAGCTTTTCCGTAGTTTGGGATTTTGCTGCCATCCATGCGTCGCACGCCAAGTTCGGCCCAACGGGCTGGCGTTGCCTTCACTTTGAGGGATGCGTTGCCATAGTTAAAGCCTTTGGGCAGCTTAACTTCGACGCCCCAAGGTTGGCCTTTGACCCAACCGTTTTTACGCAAGTAGTTGGCGGTAGAGGCCAGCGCGTCGTCGGGTTTGCGCGGGTTCCACACGTCGCGTTTTCCGTCGCCTGTGAAATCCACGGCGAGCGCGTCAAAGGATGTGGGGATAAATTGGGTATGCCCCATCGCACCCGCCCAAGAGCCCATCATGCGGTTCGGTGTGATATCGCCTTTTTGGATAATCTTGAGGGCAGTCAGCAGTTGGTTTTCACCGAATTTCTGGCGGCGGCCTTCATAGGCGAGTGTGGCGAGGGCTTCGACGATGTTGATGTCGCCCATGTTGGAACCGTAAGAGGATTCCAGACCCCAGACAGCGACAACTACGGACCATTCAACGCCATAGGTTTGTTCGATGCGACGCAGCAAATTTTTGTGCTTTTTTACCATCGCCTTGCCGTTTTTCACGCGCTTGGGTGATGTGGCTGTATCGAGGTAATCCCAGATTTGGCGGGAGAATTCGGCCTGCTTGCGATCTGATGCGATAACCCGTTTGTTCAGCTTCACGCCGCGAAACGCGCGGTCGTAGGTTTTGCCCGAGATGCCACGTGACAGTGCTTTAGCACGGAAGGTTTTGACCCATTGTTCGAACCCTGATTGGGTTTGGGCCACTTTGATGCCTTCAAAGCTGGGTTTTACGGGGGGACGCGGAGAGTCCGTCATTGTTGATGATGCCTGCGCAAATACTGGTGCAAGCGCCATGATGGCGCCCAAAGTGATTTTCTTAAACATGCGATGCTCCTGCTCTGATCGCCTCTTTTATTATTGTTGAGCAGTATACTTGGGAACGATGCTCGGCAAAAGCAAATTTATGTTTCAGTTTGTTGAGCGACATCATGCTGTTGAAGTTCTGCAAGGAAATCACGCAGCAGGCTGGTGCGATGGGGGCGAAAGAACTGATCTGTCGTCGCAAGTTGCGTGATGCGGTCGGCGCGAAAGGCACGGAACCCTTGGCGCATCTGGCATTTGGCGAGCAGCATGAGCGTGTGATCCATGAAAACGAGGGAGAGGGGCCAGATGGTGCGGCTGGTTTTGGCCCCCTTGGCATCGGCATAGTGGATGTGGACCGCTTGTTCGTCGCGGGCGGCTTTGCGCAAAGCGGCGACATCGATGGTGATTTTTGGGCGGTCGTGAAAGCGTTTGGCGGAGAGGACCGAGTTCTGCATCTGGCGTGACAGGCGGTCCGGCAGGCTGGCGGCGAGTTTTGCCAATGCGTTTCGGGCCGCATCTGCAAGGACAGGATCGGCCACTTCGATCACTTCGCGTAGGCCGAGAACGAGGGCTTCAGTCTCGTCTATGTTAAACAGCATGGGGGGCATGGCGGTGTCTTCGACCAGCGAATATCCATAACCCGCAGCCCCGTCGATAATCGCGCCGGAAGCCCTCAGGGCGTCTATGTCGCGATAGATCGTGCGCAGTGAAACATTCAGTTCATCGGCGAGTTGCGACGCCTGCACAGGAGGTGACAGAAGCCGAAGAAGCTGCATAAGCTGGAGGAGTCGTTCTGATTTAGCCATGGTTGAAGCATAATAGAGGTTACTGACACTTTTTGACAGTAAGCGTGCGCTAGGGTTGAGAAAAGGAGATTTATGATGATGAAACTGACCGTGTATCCCCCCGGATTTGGCGAAATCAGCGGCAGTCCGTTTGCTGCCAAGGCGATTGCGTTGATGGAAATGTCAGGGCAGGCGTATGAATTGGACGTGAACCCCGATCCACGCAAGTCACCCAAGAAGAAGTTTCCCGTGTTGCAAGATGGATCGCAGATCATTCCCGACAGTGATCAAATCCGCGATCATCTTGAGGCGAAATATGGCGTGGATTTTGATGCGGGGCTGAGTGCGGAACAAAAAGCCGTTTCACGCATGGTTATTCGAACGTTTGAGGAAAACGTCTACTTTGCGATCATGGCAAGCCGCTGGATGGATGATGACCGCTGGGCGGTCACGAAAGAGGCGTTCTTTGCGGGGATGCCGCCTGTGATTGGCGGTTTCATTTCAAATTCCGTGCGCAAGGGTGTGATTAAACAATGCATTGCGCAAGGGATGGGGCGACACAGCGAGGCTGAACAGGTGGCGCGGGTGGCCAAGGATGTGGATGCCTTTGCAACGTTGTTGGGTGACAAGCCGTTTTTGCATGGCGACAGGCCCACAGCAGCGGATGTCAGTGTTGTGCCGATGTTGCGCGCACAAGCGAGCTTTCCCAAACAGAATGCGCTTGGGGATTTGGTGGCGCAGAACCCAGCATTGGTGGCCTATATCGAACGGGGCAAAGAGGAGATGTATCCGTCATGAAACCCGAGATTAAATACGCGTTTGAAAAGTTTGAACCGTCAGAGCGTGCCACGTTGTTGGCCGCGCGGGATCTGATTTTTGATTGTGCGGGAGATATCCCAGTGGAAGAATGTTTGAAGTGGGGGCAGCCGTCTTATGTGGCGCCCAAAGGGTCTGCGTTGCGGCTGGCTGTGAACAAGGCGGGGCAAGCGGCGATTTATGCAAATTGCCAAAGCAGCATTGTGTCGGATTTCGCGGCGCAGTTCGGGACAGACTTTGTGATCGAGGGGAACCGCGCGGTGGTTCTGGGGGATTTCACGCAAGCGGATCAGGACAAGCTGCGCGCCCTGATCCGACATGGTCTGACCTATAAGGTTAAATAGACGACTTGAGTTTTTCCATCAGGCCGTCAACGGCGTTTTGGTAGCTTTCTTCTTTCAGATTGCCGTCGTCATCAAAGGCGGCGTAGTTGCCAGCCACAGCGACCATTGGGCCGTTTACGATTGTGGGCTGAAAGGCCACCAAACACAGGCGCAAAGAATAGAGCGCAGTGACGCCCCCTGCGCGGCCTGCGGTAGAGGACATAATGGCGACAGGTTTGTCGGCCATCGGGGCGGGTTTGATGCGGCTGACCCAATCGAGAGCGTTCTTCAACACACCTGAAATATTGCCGTTGTATTCTGGTGTTGCGATGATGATAGCGTCCGCTTCGGCCATTTGGGCGTGTAGCTTTTGCACGGACTCCGGGAAGCCCTTTTCCTCGATATCGCCATCGTAAAGTGGAAGGTTCAGATCAGCGAGCGTGTAATCGCCGCCAAAGGATTTTGCTGCTTGGGCCAAAAGCATGGTGTTAAAGCTGGCTTTGCGCAAAGAGCCAGAGATCCCGAGAAGTTTGGTCATAGGAGGGTGCCTTTCGTTTTTCGTTGGCTCACAAGTAGACCGAACATGCACACAGGCCAAGGTTGTGTTCGACGAACAAACTGTTCCGTTTCGTACACGGTATCTTAAAAACTCGCGGAATATCGTGTGTTATTGCCACAAAATGCCCCTTTTTGTTTCCAAATCGTGGACAATCGTTGTGGAAACACGGGTTCGTGCGTATATATGCGGCAACTAAAAACAACATGCGGACTGCAAAAGGGCCGCGCAGAATTGAGGGTAGTATCGTGGCAGGCAAAGAGTATCAAATCGCAGCACTTTGGATGGAAGGCAGCCTTAGCTTTCTGGAGCAATTGTGCCTGAAATCCTTTGTGGATGCGGGGCATCATGTAAAGCTCTACCACTATGGCCCGCTGCAAAATGTACCTGACGGGATGGAAATGGCAGATGCGGCGGATGTGCTGCCGCGCACGGATTTTCTGGCCCATGCCCGCACCGGGTCCCCTGCGCTGCATTCTGATTTGTTCCGTTATAAGATGTTGGAACAGGAAAAAGATACCATCTGGGCGGATACCGACGCCTATTGCATGAAGAAGTTCGAAACGCCGAACGGTCATTTCTATGGCTGGGAAAGCGACAAACACATCAATGGCGGTGTGCTGGGATTGCCGTCTGATTGCGACACGCTGCGCGAATTGCTGGAGTTCACGTCGGACGAGTTTGCGATCCCGACATGGTACGGCGATGACTACACGCGCGAGTTGGAAGAGGCGAAGGATGCTGGCAACCCTGTACACGCGAGCGAGCAGCCTTGGGGTGTTTGGGGTCCACATGCGGTGACGCATTTCCTGCACAAGACTGGCGAGGCGAAGTTCGCATTGGCGCAAGAGGGTTTGTATCCCGTCACCTACAAAGATCGCCGCAACATGTTGAAGCGCAACTTTGATATGACGCCCTACATCACGGAAAACACGTTTTCGGTGCATTTGTATGGCCGCCGTATGCGCGCACGTTTGGTGGAAAAAGAGGGCGGAGAACCCCATCCCAAGAGCCTGCTAGGGCAGTTGATTAAGAAACACGGGATTGACCCAGCAAAGGCGCCTTTGCCAATGTCGCGCGCACAAAAAGCGGCGGCGGATGGCAAGCCAGAGAAGAAAGAGAACAAGGCCGAGAAGAAGGCATCAACGGCAGTGATTTCTGCACCTAAGGTTGCGCCGTTGGCTCAAAGCGAACGCGCGGGTATTGGGCAGGTGAACCTGACGGACATCGCGGATAGTTTTGAAGTGGAAAAGGGCAGTAAAAAGCACCGCTATACAGACCTGTATCAGATGCTGTTTTCGCCGATGCGTACACGCAAGTTGAACGTGATGGAGCTGGGACTGCAAAACGGTGGCCCTGAAAGCGACGGAGCAGTAGATCGCAAGACTACGGACGCGCCAAGTATTCGAATGTGGCTGGAGTATTTCCCCAAGGCCGAGGTTTACGGGCTCGATATCAGTGATTTCAGCTGGTTGAAGGAGGAGCGGTTCAATTTCGTGCAGTGCGACATGGAAACCCGCGAAAACATCGCGGCAGCGACCGAAGATTTGCCGAAGATGGACATCATCGTTGATGACGCAAGCCACGCATCGCACCACCAGCAGAATGCATTCCTGGAGCTGTTTCCGAAGATGGCGTCTGGCGGGATTTATACGATCGAAAGCCTGCGTTGGCAGCCCAAGCATATTGAAATCAAGGGCACGACGAAGACGGCGGACTTGTTCTATGGCTATCAAAAGGACGGGGCGTTTTCCCATTCTGACAAAGCGATTGAGGCAGAGTTGAACGGTTTGCGCAAACATATCTCTGGCTGCTTTATGTATCAGGTCGGGTATGACAAAAACCGCAAAGATCAGTTTATGGTGATCCAGAAACGATAGTTGGTATGGCGTCGGACGACGAACACATCGAAGACGACCCGCTGGAGCGGAAAGTTGAAACGGGGGTGATCCCCGATTGGTATCGCGACATCTATCCAGACGGGGAACGGGACGGGTTTTACGAAAAGCTCGGCATGCATTCGTTGTGCTATGTGGAGCGGCGCAAAACGCAGTTGGTGATCACATTTGATAACCTTGCCGAAGCAGGACATGAAGGATACGACCGCGAGGCTTGGGCGTCGGGGTTTTGCAATTACAACAACTGGTCGCATTTGGGCGTTTTTGCGCAAGGGCCGACTTGGTTTCGCGATGCGCGGTTGATTGCGCGGCTGGAAAAGCTGCGCGACGATGGGTTTTTTGAACAGTTCGATCACGTTGCCCTGTCGGGTGCGTCGATGGGCGGATTTGCGGCCATGGGGTTCAGCGCGTTGATCCCTGGGTCCACTGTGATCGCATTTAGCCCGCAAACCACGCTGAAACGGGATGTGGTCCCGTGGGAGAAAAGGTTTAGAAAAGGCTACGGCTGGGATTGGGATCTGCCCTATTCGGATGCCGTCGCCTGTATCAACGGGGCGAAGGTTGTGTATTTGGTGTACGATCAATTTGAACGGCTGGACAATGAACATGCCAAACGGTTGACCGCGGACAATGTGGTGCATTTGCGTGCGCCCGCTTTCGGGCATCGCACGTCGCTGTTCTTGCGGCGTATGGAGATGTTGAAACCCGTGATGGGGGAAGCGATCCTTGGGACGCTGACGGTGGAGCGGTTTGCAGAGATGATACGGGATCGGGGGAGTTTCTGGCTGTATAGGTCGATCATGGAACACCATTTGAAACAGCGCGGACTAGAGGCTTGGGTGCCAATCATGCAGGATGCGTTCAAGCAGCGTCGTTGGAAGCAGCGCAAAGCAGATGAACGTGCGCAACGGCGCGCGCAGAGGTCAGCATGATTTTAGGACTGACCTGTTTGCGCAACGAAGGCCCCTATGTGGTCGATTGGCTGGCGCATCATCTGGCGGCTGGGTTTGATCACATGCTGGTCCTGACGCATGACTGCGATGACGGCAGTGCGGAGCTGTTGGACGCGCTCAGTGCCGATGATCGGATCACGCATCTGCCGTTTGAATTTACTGCCGATAAGACGGTGCAGTGGCAAGCGCTGAATATTGCGAAGAAGCATCCGTTGGTAAAATCCGCGGATTGGGTGATGTTCTTTGATTGCGACGAATACATGAAGCTGCCCGATGGGGTGGCGGATCTGCCAACATTGATTTCTAACATGCCAGAAGCGGAGGCGATTGCTTTTCCATGGCGGTTGTTTGGAGCTGGGGGGCAGGAAGCCTATGACACGGCCCCCGTGACAGAACGGTTTGGAACCTGTGCACCCCATGGCATGAATTACCCGCTGTCGAGCCTGTTTAAGACGCTGTTCAAGCCAAAAGCCTTTCGTCAGTTGGGGGTGCACCGGCCGCGCAACAAGAAGGACCAATCGGCGGTTTGGTTCGCATCGAACGGCCAACGGCTGCCCGACCAGATTGCCAAGCAGGACAAAGCCATATCGCTCATGAATGCAGTGCGGTTTGATGATCAGATGCCCTATATGAACCATTATTCCGTGCGCTCGGCGCAGGAATTTATGTTGAAATCAGTGCGCGGTTTGCCCAACCACATGGATCGCAAGATTGATCTGGCCTATTGGGCCGAGCGGAATTTCAACGTGGTCGAGGATCGGGGCATTGATCGCATGGCTGCGGCGACGGCGCTGGTGCGGGATCAATTACTGGCGCTGGCTGATGTGGATTTGTTGCACACCGGCAGTTGTGAAGAGCATCGGGCGCGCATAAGTGCCATGTTGGAAGACCTTGAAAATGTACGGATGATCTGGCGGCTGGGTCTTTTGGCCAGCAGTACACCGCCCCCTGCGGAACGCGCGATGCGCTACATAAAAACTCAGATTAGGATGAAGAAATATAATGGCTAATGCCGGGAAAAACGAACTACAGCGCCGCGAAATGTGCGTGGTCGAGGCCGAGGGCATCGTGCTGCTGGATGCTGTGTCCGTGATCGAGGCAGAGCGCCGCATTGTGCACCTGTTCTTTCGCAATGACGCTGACACGCTGCGGGTGTTTCCGGGCAAAGACTTGAGCGTTCTGGAAACCCGCAGCATTGGCGGGGCCACATGGTGGACCTGTGAAACCACGAAAATGGACGGCGCCTTCGCGATGGTATTTGAAGATACCGAGGTGAAAGTAGACCCCAGCCCTGCGGAATTGGGCATGTTCGCAGGCAAGAATTGTTTTGTAGCTGTGCGTAATGGTGAAGATGCCGACACGGTGTTGGACTGGCTGGAGTATCACATCGAACACCACGATTTGCAGGGTGCTGTGATTTTGGATCGTGCAGAACCTGACGAAGACAAAGGGTTTATGCGCCGTATGCGCAAAGGTGTGAAAAAGCTGGGCCCTTGTGACGTGGTACTATTGAGCGCGGAAACCCCGCTGGGGGATCCGAAACTGCCCGCCGAAGCGCATCCGTTTTGCGCCCCGAATGCACCCGGTAAGGACCGTATGGAAATCCCCGCGCCTGATGCGTGGGCATCGCCATTGGCGCAGGTGATGGTGTACGAACTGATCCGCAATCGGTTCCTTGGGTCTGCACGGGCCGTGGCAAATATTGACGTGTACGACCTGATGCAAGAAGGCCATGACACGAGCCTGTTTGATGCAGCGGTCGCGTCTGAAACCGGGCTGATACCTGTGGGCGGGCGGCATGTGTTCCCGTGGCGCACGCGCAAGAATAAACCAGCCACCTTTGGCGATCATATTTGTGTGCAGTTCGATGAAAAAAAGCTGAAATCGCGCTGGTGTATCGCACCTGCGGTGGCGTCTGATGCGGCGATTTGGCGGTTGATCCGTGTGGGCAATGTGAACGCGAATATTGCCGATGCGCGCTTGTTTTATCGATTCATGTCCCTGCGCCATCCAACGCCGTCTGTGTCCAAGATTGTGCCGAAATCGAGCCTTGTGGAACATAGACCACTGATTGATTTCGTGGAAAAGCGGTTCGGCAGTAAGCCTGTGCGGATGCCTGTGATTAAGCCTGATATGGACGGTGGGCGCGGGCGGGCGTGTATCCTGACCTGTATGAAAAACGAGGGGCCGTTCATTCTGGAATGGGTCGCCTATCACAAGGCAATCGGGTTTGACGATTTCATCGTGTATACGAACGATTGTACGGATGGGACGGATACGCTGCTGGATAAATTGCAGGAACGGGGGATTTTACAGCACCGCGACAATCCTTACCGCGAGGTGGACATGAAACCCCAGCACGCAGCCATGCATGCCTGTGAAAAAGAAGATGTGATCAAGAATGCCAATTGGCTGGTGAACATGGATGTGGATGAATTCGTGAACATCAAATGCGGGGATGGGACGCTCGATGCGCTGTTTGCAGCAGTGCCTGACGCCAATATGTTTGCGATGACATGGCGGTTGTTTGGCAATGGTGATCTTGAAGAGTTCAAGGACGAGTTTCTGGTCAGCCAGCTAACCCGCTGCGCGCCCGAATATGCCAACAAACCGCATCAGGCGTGGGGGTTTAAGACCCTTTTCCAAAACAACGGGTTTTTCAAAAAGATGGGTGTGCATCGGCCCAAAGGTTTGAACCCGCAATTGTGGGAGCAGATCCACTGGGTCAACGGGTCGGGTGTGAAACTGCCCAAAGAAATCTACCGGAATGCTTGGCGATCCACGACGCGGACCTATGGGTATGATTTGGTTCAGCTGAACCACTATGCCGTGCGCAGTGCCGAGAGCTTTTTGGTGAAACGAGATCGGGGGCGCGTGAACCACGTGGACCGCGATCAAGGGCTGGCCTATTGGTTCCGCATGAACAACAACGCCGAAGAAGAGACCTCTATCCAGCGGATGATCCCAAAGTTGCAGGTGGAGTTCGATAAGCTGATGGCGGACCCTGAAATTGCCGCGATCCACAACGAGGCCGTGAAGCGTCATCGCGCCAAGATCGATGAGCTGCGGGCGACAGAGAAGTACACTGCTTTTTATAAGGACCTGACGGGGGAGCGGTTGAAAAAGCTGTCTCGCCTGCACTCGCATTTCGGATCGAACGTCTTTTTGTCAGGGCCAGATGTGATTCCAGATGAGGTGGTCGCCAAAGATGCTGACTCTGATTTCTTTTTCACGGTGGAAAAGGGCGAAACGATCCATTAACCCTGTTTGAAGTATGCTTCACAGGTTCAAAGAACGGTAGAGTACGTGGAATTTCGGATATTTTTTGGTGCCCATCGCGCGGGCCACGAACATCTTTTGGCCCAGCTAGAGGCCAATCGGAATTTGCTGGATGCAAACGGAATTCTGCTGCCCACACCTGAAAAGATGGAAGCGGCTGTCTGGCCAGCGATCCGTGCTATCCGTAACAATAATGCGGACGAAAGCACGCTGCCTCGTATGGTGCAGGAGCTGACAGGTGGTCAGAAATACCGCAGTGTTTTAATCGCGCGACCTTCGATCAGCGGATCACCTTTGCGTCCGATCAAAGACGATATAATTTATCCACGCGGCAGTGCGACCATGGCACATTTGCTGCGGTTGATCGGCCAAGATGATGTGCGGTTGTTCTGTGCTGTTCGTAATCCTGCAAGCTTGCTGCAATCCTGTTACCACCTTGCGTATGAGAACGACGCGATGTTGACGTTTGAGGATTTTTACAAAGTGAGCGATCCGTTTGCGCTGCGCTGGTCCGAATACCTGCACCGCATTCAAGGTCGCGAAAATCCATTGCCGCTAACGGCGTGGACATACGAAGATTACCCCTACATGTGGCGTAGTGTGGCACAGGCCTTTGCGGGCTTGCCCAACAAAGAAGACCTTGTCGCGGCGCAAGCACCGTTTGATACGGGCATCTCGCTGCAAGGTTTGACCTTGATGCAGGAATATTTGAAAAAGCACCCCGCTGAAACAGGGGCCAAACGCAATCAGATCGTCGCAAAATTCGAAGAACGCTTCCCGATCGTTGGTGTCGACTCTATTCCTGACGTTTGGCCAGAGGA
This sequence comes from uncultured Amylibacter sp., assembly GCA_938001995.1. GTDB lineage: Bacteria > Pseudomonadota > Alphaproteobacteria > Rhodobacterales > Rhodobacteraceae > Amylibacter. The sequence continues at coordinate 12,860 of CALLAV010000221.1, forward strand.
GCTGACCGAGGCGTTCAGCAACAGCTACGACGACGACCTGTACTATATCGAACGGATGGAAAACGTGCGTCTGATCAAGCGCCCGAATTGGGCTTGATAGGGCGGGCTGGGTACACGCCTGTTAGTGATTTAAGTTTCCCTACATTATCAATTAGCTTGATAAGTAATTGTTTTTAAATAATAAATTGACGAATTGGAAGGTTAACGATAGGTTAAGAGTCTATTAACCTTTGGAGTTTTCTATGAAATATCTTTTTCTTACTGCTTTGTTTACGGCTTTTGCAGCGATGCCATTTCAAGCAACGGCCCACTCAGGTGGCACAAACGCTGCTGGATGTCATGCGGGGTCCCAGCCGTATCACTGTCACTGATGTTCGCTTAAGTTTCGGTCAATAAGGGGTGGATTAAAACTCGACCCCAATTTGCGCCTTGATCCCCGATCTAAACGGATGCTTCACCAGCTCCATTTCGGTCACCAGATCGGCAATCTCGATCAGCTCTTCTTTTGCATTCCGCCCAGTTAGGACCACGTGGGTCATCTCGGGTTTTTCCTCGACAAGGAATTCTACCACGTCGTTGATATCGATGTAGTCATAGCGCAGGGCGATGTTGATTTCATCGAGCAGAACCATTTTGTTGCTCTCGTCGCGGATCAGTTCTTTGGCTTTCTCCCAAGCGGCTTGGGCCATTTCAGTGTCGCGGGTTTTGTCTTGGGTTTCCCAGGTGAAGCCTTCGCCCATGGTGTGGAACGCGCATTTGTCGGCGAATGTGCCAAGGATAAGGTCCCGTTCGCCTGTGGACATGCCGCCTTTGATAAACTGGACGACGCCGCACTTCATGTCGTGAGCGATGCAGCGAAAGATCATGCCAAACGCAGAGGAGGATTTGCCTTTGCCTTTGCCAGTGTGGACAATCACAAGGCCCTTTTTGTCCGTTTTGGTGGCCATGATTTTATCGCGAGCGGCCTTCTTCTTAGCCATTTTCATTGCGTGGCGTTCTGTGTCTTCACTCATGGGAGCCTCCTGTGATGCGGCCCCGACTATTGCGTGATGGCAGCGCGACGTCCAGAGCCAAGTTCTTGGTGATCGCGGATTTCTGTTCTATGCTGGGTTGATTAGACGACCA
>CALLAV010000222.1 GCA_938001995.1 uncultured Amylibacter sp.
CCAAATCCGACGCGGGGCAATTTCACCGTAGGTCAGGTTTTCGGACAGGCGCGATGTGGCCTCGATGCTGGGGAAATCCCGCTCTTCTTTATAGCGCCCTACGGCACTGTTGATGAACCCCATCAGTCGGGCTTCGGCGTCAGCCTCGCCGACGCAAACATATTGCGCAACAACATCTGCGCCACGGTGCATGGCCGCACCCATTTTCCAATCTGCCAGCGCATCGCTGTCAGGCCACGCGTCCGGCGACAACAGCCCGTCAGGGGCTGGCAAACACCTTGGAATCGGTGTGTCTTTGACCGCCCGCCACATAGGGGAATAGACTTTAAAAAATCCACCTGCTTTGGTTTTCACCGTCCAAGGCTCAAACAACAGGTGGCCAACAAAACTTTGCGCTGCCACCCCCATATCTTTGAGCGCCGCTTTCACGCCCGTATCGCGGGCAATCGCATCAGGGTCATAGGCCCGCGACCACACGACTTCATCCGCCCCTGTTTCGGCCACCAGCGCTTTGATCACGTCACAGGCTTTGCCACGGCGTAGGATCAGCTTGGAGCCAATCGCATTCAGGCTCTCGGCGAATACCCCAATCCCAAGTCCGAACCGCCACTTGGGCGCAGCACCAAGATCTTCGATTAGCTCGTCATGGATGAATACGGGAATGATCGGGCGGTTTTGCGCAACCGCATGGGCAAGCGCAGGATTATCGGCCAACCGCAAGTCGCGGCGGACCCACAGAATGATGGGGGATTGGGTCATATTGGTCTTGGTCTTTAGAACTGTCCTACTTACAACACTCGATCTAGCGCGGTGATCAGTTTTTCAACCTCTTGACGCGAAGTATAATGCACAAAACTGACACGCAGGGCGCCGTGGTCTGGATCAAGCCCCATCCCTTCCATGCACCGCACGCCGTAAAAGTCGCCGCCCCCAGCCATAACGCCAAGAGGCGCAAGGTCTGCGGCCAGTTCTGCACCAGGTTTTTGCCCGATCATCGCGACTGTTGCGGCCTTCTGTGCAGCATCGCTCGGCCCGATCAATCGCACGGAATTTTTGTCGCGCACGTAATCCAGCAGTGGTTGCAACAACTCTGTTTCATGCGCGCGCATTAGATCATGGGCAAAGGCCCCCCGCGCGGCAGGTGCGCCATCAAAACCGTGATGGGCGCATAGATCATCAACGTAATCCGCCATCCCAGCCGAGGCCGCCACCTGCGCGTGATCGGGTCCCGCAGGTGTGAAACGTTTGTAGAGCGACCCTTCGTTGAAATAATGTCCTTGATTTGGCAGTGTGAAGCCCAGCCCTTCGCGGATCACCATGATGCCTTGGTGCGGACCAAAGGTTTTGTAGCTGGAAAACAGATACACATCCGCGCCCAATTGATCGACATTCGGGAACCCGTGGGGCGCATAGCTGACGCCGTCCACGCAGGTGTAAACACCCGCCGCCTTGGCCATTGCGCAAATCTCGGCAACGGGGTTAATCTCGCCCACTACGTTCGAACAATGGGGGAAGCACAGCAGCTTCACCTTGTCGTCAATCAATGCTTCAAGCGTATTTGTGTCCAGATGCCCCGTTTCAGGATCTACCCGCCACTCGCGCACCTCAATGCCGCGATCCGCCAAACGCCGCCACGGACCCGAGTTCGCTTCGTGGTCCTGATTGGTCACAATGATTGCATCGCCCTGCCCCAGCCACTGCCCAAAGGCCTCCGCCAAAACATAGGTGTTCTGTGTGGTGGACGGTCCAAAGGACAGTTCCTCTGGTTTCACATCCAGAATGGCAGACAGACGCACGCGAGCTTCGTTCATCTCGGCTGCACCGAGTTGGGAAACTTCAAACGGATGCTCTGGCTGGACTTTGCGTTCGGTGTAAAACCGCGTCAGGCGGTGGATGACTTGGCGGCAAGTGTACGAGCCGCCCGCATTTTCAAAAAACGCCTGATCCTTCAGTCCCGCCTGTTCAAACGCAGGAAACTGCGCCCGTACGAAATCTAAATCCAATGCCATGTACTATCCCCCAAAAACGAAAAAACCCCGCACGTGATGTGCGGGGTTTTAGTTTTGTTTGAAACGGTTTGGGGATCAACCCCAAACCTTATTCGGCAGGTGCTTCGGACGCCGCATCTTTTTCGCGCATACCGTCACGTAGCAATGCTTTGACGAGCGAAATGCCCATCAACATCATCACAAACGAGAACGGCAAAGCCCCGATGATCATGGCTGTGTTGATGGCACCAAGGCCACCAGCCAACAACAGACCGCCAATCACCAACGTCAGGATAACACCCCAAGTGATAATGTGAACGCGGCCCTTCGGGCTTTCGTCACCAGCCGCTGCGATTGTGTTGATGATCAACACAGCAGAGTCAGCAGACGTCACCAGATATGTCAGCAACAGCACAACAATCACGATGGACATCAGTGTCGCCAAGGCAGGTGAAAGCATGAAGTTAATCATTGCAAACAACTGACTGGACAAGCCAGCACCCGTGATCGCATCACCAGCGCCACCGTTCAGTGTCAGATCAATCGCTGTACCACCTGCAAATGTGAACCATACGAAACACATGATGGATGGAACAATCATCGCGCCCAGAACATATTCACGGATCGTACGACCCTTGGAAATACGGGCCAAGAACAGACCTACGAACGGAGCAAATGCAATCCACCACGCCCAGTAGAAGATGGTCCAACCACCCTGCCAACCAGCAAGTTTCGATGCAACGCTTTCAGGATCAGCATCAGCCGTCCAAACAGTCATCGACATCATTGGAAGGTTAACGACGTAGTCCCAGATCCCTGTGAACAGGCTGGACAATGCAAACATTGTGGAACCGAACACCAAGAAGAACGCGAGGATAAAGAACGAAAGGCCCATGTTAATGTTGGACAACCATTTGATGCCTTTGCCAACGCCTGACAAAGCAGACATTGTTGAAAAGAACATCACAATGATCAAACAGATCAGCATGGAGATATTCGTTGGTGCGCCTTCATTCATGATCCATTCCGCACCTGTGATATTGTAGATACCAGCAGCAAATTGGCTTACGCCATAGCCCAGCGTCACAGACACACCCAAGATGGTTGCGATCACAGAAACGATGTCGATGATGTGACCCAATGGACCTTCGAGCGAGCGACCCAGCAGTGGTGTCAAACCAGAGCGAATAGTCAGTGGCAACCCGCGTGAGTAGCTAAAGAACGCCAACGCCAAGCCAACGATTGCATAACACCCCCAAGCCGAGAAACCCCAGTGCAGGAACGACCATTTCATCGCAGCGCGCACATTGTCGGCTGCGGATCCTTCGGTGGTGCCCATGATCACATCAGGGTTTGTGCCAAAGTGAAACAGTGGCTCCCCTGTTGCATAGGTCAACATGCCGATGCCGATACCAGCGCCAAACATCATGGAGAACCATGAAAAGCTGGAAAACTCTGGCTTACTGTCCACTCCACCAAGGCGAATTCTGCCTGTGGCTGGATACAGTGCCAAAGCAAGACACACGACGATGTAGAACGTCATGACATACATGTACCAACGGCCTGTATTGGCGTCGATGGTGCCACGGATGCTTTTTAGAATGGCCCCAGCGCTTTCTGGGAAAGCAACGGCCCATAAGATCAGCGCACCGATACAAATTTTAGAGCCGAGAGCGACGAATTTGGAAAATCCCTGATAGAACCCCGAACTTTCCGTTGGAATGTTCAGGTCTGTTATTGGAGGTCTTAATGACATGAGGTGTCCCCTTTTTTATGACATCCGAGTTTTTGGCCCACCACGCAAATTTCTGTGGGCGTGAATCGACCCTACCACGCAAAACTGCGACATTTTGACTCTTATTTTTTCAGTCTGGGGTGAATTAATCTCATTTACTTAACATATTCATAAACTTACGTGACAAAACTCATCCCAGAACTAAAGAAAAAGTAACGCTTTGGGATGGGCGTAACACAGCAAAAAAGGCGCGTCAGATCCTGACACGCCTTTCAGATTTTGTAAAAGTCTGTACGTCGCTTAAGCGTTCACATCCACCACAACACGGCCCTGCACTTGGCCCTTCAGGATGTCTTTGCCAAGCTGAGGAAGGTCGGACAGAACCGCAGGAACAACCATAGACTCCAGCTTCTCCATCGGCAGATCCTTTGCGATCCGCTCCCACGCACGCAGGCGGTTGTCATAGGGCTGCATCACACTGTCGATGCCCAGCAGGTTCACACCGCGCAGTAGGAACGGAATAACCGTCGCAGGCAGCCCAGCGCCACCCGCCAAACCAACAGCGGAAACGGACGCACCGTATTTCATCTGGCCCAGAACCCGCGCCAGCATCTCGCCGCCAACCGCATCAATACAGCCAGCCCAAGTTTCGGCCTCCAACGGACGTTTCACCGTTTCGTTGATCTCTTCACGGGCCACAATCTGTGTCGCACCCAGTGATTTGAGATAATCAGCACTTTCAGGACGCCCCGTTACACCAGCAACCTCATGGCCAAGTGCTGCCAACAAAGCCACCGCAACAGAGCCGACACCACCAGCAGCGCCTGTTACCAAAACAGGACCATCACCTGCCTTCAGGCCGTGATCTTCCAGCGCCATCACAGACAGCATAGACGTAAAGCC
>CALLAV010000223.1 GCA_938001995.1 uncultured Amylibacter sp.
CGATGTTCCACCTCTTCGGACATCGCAGGGCCAACCCGCAGCATCTGCCAGAAAAAGTTCTTTTTCATCATCAACTGACGGCCCGTCATCACGTTTTCCACGGTCGTCATGCCTTTGAACAACGCAATGTTCTGGAACGTCCGTGCAATGCCTTGGGCTGCAATCTGATAGGGTTTCATCGACGGACGCTTTGATCCACGGAACCAAACTTCACCCTCTTGTGGGTGATAAAATCCGTTGATCACGTTGAGCATCGAGGATTTCCCCGCCCCGTTCGGCCCAATGATTGCGCGAATTTCACCTTCGCGAATATCAAAAGAGATATCTTGGATCGCCACCACACCACCAAAGCGCAGGGTGATGTTTTTCATCTCCATCCTGACGCCACCGATGGTGCGCCCGTCTGGGGTTACATAGGATTCTGCTGTGTTCATTGCCTCACCAATCCAGTGTTGGGCGTAGAAGCACGATGGCTCCAAAAATCGCACCCAATACAAAGACCCACGCATCGTTCACTGAACGGGCTGAGCCAAAATAGTTTTTGTAAAAGAAACGCCCCTTGATAAGGCCGCGTCCTTCATTTTCTTCAATGACCGCAAAGGCCAGAACCGCCACCAGACCGAACATCAGGATTTGGAAGACCACGCCTTGCAAAAAGCCAGCCACCACAAACAGGATGAAGGCCCAAGCCAACGCAAGCATCAGGGCTTTGCGGTTCAACATCATTCCGCCGCGACCTTATCACTCGCAGTCGCAAAAACCTTTGCGTCACGCATTTCCAAAGTCGCCGAGATGGAACCTTTGCGCCCATCTTCATACGTCACTTCGGTCTCTGTCGAAATCTGCGCGGACCCGTCGTAAAGCCCCGCAATCAAATCCGCGAATTTCTCTTCAATGATGCGTCGGCGCACCTTCTGCGTCCGCGTCAGTTCTCCATCATCCGCATCGAGCTGTTTGTGCAGCACACAGAAGCGATGGATCTGGCAGCCCGACAACATTGGGTCTTCGGCCACGGATGCGTTCACCGCCTCCACATGCTCTTGCATAGTGGCCAGCACTTGCGGATGCCCCGCGAGTTCTTGGTAGGAGGAATAGGCAATGTTATTCCGCTCGGCCCAATTACCAACCGCCGTAAGGTCAATATTCAGAAACGCAACGCAGCGGTCTTTTTCGTTCCCGAAAACCACAGCCTCTAGGATGTTGGGATAGAATTTAAGTTTGTTTTCAACGTATTTGGGCGCAAACATGCGGCCATCTGCCATTTGCCCCACGTCCTTGGCACGGTCAATAATCCGCAGATGCCCCGTGTCTTCTTCGATAAAGCCCGCGTCGCCCGTCGCGACCCAACCTTCGGCGTCTTTGGTGTCCGCCGTGCTTTCTGGATTCTTGTAATACTTCACAAACGCACCCGGTGAACGATAGAACACCTCACCGCTTTCTGCGATCCGCAGCTCTACACCCGGCGCAGGAACGCCAACTGTATCAGCACGCACTTCGCCGTCTGGCTGCACGGTTACAAACACAGATGCTTCGGTCTGGCCATAAAGCTGCTTTAGATTGATCCCAAGCGAGCGGTAAAAATCGAAAATCTCAGGCCCAATCGCCTCCCCCGCTGTGTAGCCGACCCGCACACGGGACAGGCCGAGCGTATTTTTCAATGGTCCGTAGACAAGGAAATTGCCAATCGCGTATTTCAGCTTTTCGCCAAAACTCACTGGCTTCCCATCGAGGATTTTTGGCCCAATCTCTTTGGCAAACTCCATGTATTTCTTGAACATCCGCTGCTTGCGCGGGGACGCATCTTCCATACGGATCATCACCGATGTCAGCACGCCCTCGAAATAGCGCGGCGGCGCAAAGAAATAGCTCGGCCCGATTTCCCGCAGATCATGCTGCATGGTTTCTTGGCTTTCAGGGCAGCACACGCAAAAGCCGCTCCACATGCCAGTGCCAATGGTAAAGATGAAATCACCCACCCACGCCATGGGCAGATAGGCCAGGACCGAGTCATCGACGTTCAGGTTATCAAACTCCGCTGCGGCCTTACCTGACATAATGATATTTTGGTTCGACAGCACCACACCCTTGGGACGGCCCGTCGTGCCAGACGTATAAAGCATCACGCAGGTCGTATCGAAATCCTGCTTGGCCAGACGCGCATCCAGTTCGGCCTTAAGGCTGCTTTTGCGCCCGATTTCCTGTAAATCGCGATACCCGTGCAAAGCCGTGTGATCGTATTTGCGCAGTCCGCGTGCATCCAGATAGATGACCTGTTCCATGCCTGGAAGTTGGTCTTTCACGTCCAAACATTTATCGACCTGTTCCTGATCTTCGGCGAACACAAACCGCGCGGAACAATGATCAAGGACGTAAGCCATCTCTTCGGCAACAGCATCTTGGTACAAAGGCACGGGGACAGCACCACAGGATTCAATCGCCATCATCGCCCAGTAAAAATATGGGCGGTTCTTGCCGATGATCGCAACGTGATCGCCTTCGTTAAGGCCGAGATTCAAAAGGCCAAGCGCCAGCGCGTTCACTTCTTCGCCCACTTGCGCCCATGTCCAGCTTTGCCAGATACCAAATTCTTTTTCACGATACGCAGGCTTGTTGCCAAATTGTGCAACATTACGGGCCAGTAGGCGCGGAATAGTATCGAGGCCCCCGACAGGGGATTGTCCTGATGTCACGAGTTGTTCCTCCCAGTTGCCAGCGGTCGACTGATGCGACCGTCCAGCGTGACGCAGGGCTCATGATTCCCCGCTCCACATCATTGATTGAGAATAGGGTGACGTCAAAACACTTCTGAATTTTTTCGGAAATGTATCAGAATGTTACAAGCAGCTTTGCCGCGCAATGCTGCGCCGGAAGAGCTTTGTGGGACAAAGGCCGAGAGGCAAGCCTGCACAAGATTGCCCCTAGTAATTCCTCTCTTGCCTCTGCTACCCACGATGCCATGTCGGACCAAAACACAGCTCAGATGATGCGTTCCGGCCTGAACCTTATTGGTCAGGCCCTGACAATCTATGACCAAGATCTGATCCTCGCCGTGGCCAACCGACGGTTTCGCACCATGTTCGATTTGCCCGATCACCTTGCCCAGCCTGGGGCGTCCTTTGCCGACACTCTTCGGTATTTGGCAACCCGTGGGGAATACGGCGAAGTGGGTGAGATAGAAACGTTTTTGGAACAAAGAACCCAGCAGGCCCGCGCATTTGAACCCCATTACATGGAACGGCAACGGGCCAACGGGCAGTGGATTTCCGTTGAAGGTAGCCCTTTGCGAACAGGCGGTTGGGTCACAGTTTACACCGACATTACCCAGATCAAACAACAAGAGGTTCTGTTGCGATCAGAGGGTGCAAAACTGGAAGCGGACCTGTTCACCCGTTCCGAAGAACTGGCAGAAACCAACCGCTCCTTGGCGGCAACGATTGCCGCGCTAGAAGAAACCAAACGGGACCTGACCGAGGCAGAGGCCCGCGCGCGGATGACATCCGAGATGACACCCGCCCATATCGCCCACGTGGACCGCAACCAACGCTACACCTATTCAAACCGCAAACTGGCCGAGGTCATCGGCTCGCGTCCCCGATCCATTATTGGGTTGCATGCCAGCGAAGCGTTAGGAGCCGAAGCCTACGCCCAAATCGGCCCGAAGTTTGAACTGGCCTTGCTGGGCGAACCCTCTGTGCTTGAGGTGGATCTGCAAGACGCAACGCGCCGCATCCGCGTGGCCTTAACGCCAGACATCGCGGCAGACGGCGCAATCAACGGCGCTTATATACTGTCCATGGACATCACCGCCGAGGCGCAAGCCCGTGCCGCACTCACCCAAACCCGTAAACGTGAATTGGCCGCCCAACTGACCAGCGGGTTGGCCCATGATTTTGCCAATCTATTGACCGTGATCCTTGGGTTGCAAGGCAAGCTGGAACGGATCAGCGGCCTGCCATCAGCGGCTCATGACGCCATTTCAACCACCAAAGCCGCCGCTTTACGCGGAGGGGAACTGCTGGACAAATTGTCGGATGTATCTGGCCGCCGCGATCTTTCGATTTCTGCCGTGTCCGTAGACGATCTGTTCACGGACATCCAAAACCTCGCATCTGCCACCTTGCCTGAAACCATTGTGCTTAGCACGGAAAACCAAGGCGTTTCTGACGCCATAATGCTCGATCACGGGTTCATGCAAGATGGGCTTTTGAACCTGATTTTAAACGCCCGCGATGCTATAAACGGGGCTGGAACAATCAAGCTGACGGCGCGGTTGCGTGGCTCTACTTGGGTTGAATTCATCGTGACTGACACGGGTCCAGGCTTTAGCACCGAAGCCCTGCAAAGCGCGCTCGATCCGTTTTTCACCACCAAAGCCGACGAAGGATCTGGGCTCGGGCTGACAATGGTTTATGACTTTGCGCAAATGTCTGGCGGGCGGGTGCGCATTAAAAACGGTTCCCCCAATGGGGCCGAAGTAACGATCCAACTGCCTTTGCGCTTTGGCAAACAAACGTCGGCGCCGGGTATGGTTCTGCTGGTTGAGGATCGCGAAGATCTGCGCGAACAAACCCGCGAGATGCTGCGCGAAATGGGCCATTCCGTAATCGAGGCAGAAACGGCAGAAGAGGCGCTGAGTCTTGTGCAGATTCCTGGCATCAGCCATGTGTTGTCCGATATCATGCTTGGCGACGGTATGAACGGGTTTGAGATGGCACGGGATCTGCTGACCTCTGGGCACAACATGCCTGTAATCATGATGACGGGCCTGCCAACCGATGATCCGATTCACCAACAGGCGAGTGCGCAATTTCCCGTGCTGCGCAAACCTTTCGCGGCCCCCCAACTGGCCGAGAAATTCAACGAGGTCCATGCATGACTGCCCCTTTGATCACGATCCTCGACGATGAACCACAAATTCGCCTTACCCTCGCTGACGCGCTTGAGGCGGCAGGCTTTCGCACTGCCAGCTTTGGCCGTGCTACGGAATTTGAGGCATCGCTCAAAACCACGACACCCGACATCTGCCTTGTGGATTTGGGTTTGCCCGACAAAGACGGTCTTGCGCTTGTCCATCGACTGGCCACCGACCAAGGCGCCGCAATCATCATCATATCGGGGCGCAATCAGGTGCAAGACAAGATCACGGGGTTGGAACTGGGCGCGGACGATTACATCATCAAACCGTTCGATCCAGCCGAAGTGGTTGCCCGCGCGCGCGCTTTGCTGCGCCGTGGAAAATCCACCCCGACCGAGGCATCCCAAGTGGCGAAATTTGCGGGCTGGTCTGCTGATTTTGACCAATATCTTTTGACCCCAGATGAAGGTGATCCCGCCCCGCTGTCCCAAGCGGAAGGCGAGGTTCTGCGCCTGTTTTTGAACGCCCCAAATCGCCTGATTTCGCGCGCCTTTATGCAAGAAAATCTTGGCGGTGACGCCTCCGACAGCTTTGATCGCGCGATGGATGTGCGCGTATCGCGTTTGCGCACGAAACTGCGGGATGATCCGAAAAACCCGAAGCTGATCAAAACGATCTATGGCGCAGGTTACATCTTTCTTGGGGATGTAAGTTGGGGCTAAGCTTGGCCAGAATCAACGATGAAAGACAGTGACATGACAGCCTTGCAAAACCGCCCCTGGGTGCCAGCCACTAGCGAAACACTCGTACAACGGATTGCCGCAGAAACGGCAAAAGCAAACAGCACAACCATTGCCACACGTATCGAAACGCTTGCGACGGACAACCGTACCATTCACGAGCAGGATTGCTTTAACCTGAACCCAGCCACGAACGTGATTAATCCCCGTGCCTCGGCTCTCTTGTCGAGCGGCATCGGCGAACGCCCATCCCTTGGCTACCCCGGTGACAAATATGAAATGGGACTCGAAGCCATCGAAGAGATCGAGATCATCTGCGCCGAAATCGCCGCAGAGATTTTCCGAGCAAGCTACGCCGAAATCCGCGTGCCTTCGGGTGCGATTGCCAACCTTTATGCCTTCATGGCCACTTGCAAACCAGGTGACACGATCATCGCGCCGCCTGCATCGGTTGGCGGGCACGTCACACATCACATGGCAGGGTGCGCAGGGCTTTATGGCTTGAACGTTCTACATGCGCCGATCAATGCGGATGGGTACACCATCGACGTGACTGGCCTGCGTGACATGGCGCATAAAACCAACCCAGCGCTGATCACCATCGGCTGTTCGCTGAACCTGTTCCCTAATCCTGTGGCTAATGTTCGCGCCATCGCGGATGAAGTCGGAACGAAGGTCTTGTTTGACGCTGCGCACCAGTGTGGGATCATCGCGGGGCAAGCTTGGCCCGACCCGTTGGACGAGGGCGCGCATTTGATGACCATGTCCACTTACAAATCGCTTGGCGGTCCTGCGGGCGGGTTGATTGTGACCAATGATGCGCAAATGGCCGAACGTCTTGATGCGATTGCATTTCCGGGCATGACCGCCAATTTTGATGCGGCGAAATCGGCGGCCCTTGCCATGACGCTGTTGGATTGGCGGGATCACGGTGCGGCGTACGCACAGCAAACGATTGATGTGGCGCAAGCTTTGGCAAAAGCGCTGTCCGATACAGGCATTCCCTTATTTGCAAGGGATAAGGGCTGCACAACCTCGCATCAATTCGCAGTCGAAGCGGCGGGGTTTGGAGGCGGTCAGACAGCCGCGAAAAAGCTGCGACAGGCGGGCTTTTTGACCTGTGGGATCGGCTTACCGATTGCAGAGGTGGAAGGTGATTTGAACGGGTTGCGATTTGGCACGCCAGAAATTGTCCGTTGGGGTTTGGGCGTCAAGGACGCCCCGCAACTGGCGGATATGATTGCGCGGGGATTGCAAGCAAACGATGCGTCAACCTTGGCTGGAGAGGTGGCTGAGTACCGCAAGACCTTTGACACATTGCATTACGTCAATTCATAGTCCGGAGCGACATAGGCAGATCCACTAAAGAAAATATTCCCGGGTCTGCGAATCCGCATATTGCTACGATCCAGCCGATAGCCGCGCTGTTCCAAAACTTGGCGAACCATATGCCCAACCATCTGTTTCATAGAGTTTGACCGCATGCGCGCACCAAACTGCGCGATCAAATAGGGCGACAAAGCCTCAACCGCGGGGCGCCGCAAATAGCTGGCAACTTCCATAATTTGCACGACTTCGGGGGTGTGCAACCACTGCCAGATGGACGGGCCATTGTGGGTTTTGTAAGTTTTAGCAAAGTGGTCGGGGCGGTAAGGCACAAGCATCATCGGGTCCTGCAAAGTCGATTTTTGGTCAGCTAACAACGACCCCACATTACGCACTATCCCGTTACAATTTCCTTAATGCCGACACGTCTATGTAGACGTGTCGGCATTATGCTTTTGTTAATATTTGGCTAATGCACACAAAAAAGGGCGCCCCGAAGGACACCCTAAACTTTTAAACACCCGCGGATCATTCAGCCGCAATCGCATCCTCGACCTTCTCAACCTTCACAGCCGAAAATTTGAACTCAGGGATTTTCCCATACGGGTCTAGTGCCGAGTTTGTCAGGATATTCGCCGCTGCTTCAACGTAAGCAAATGGCAAGAACACCATGTCTTCGGCCACTGCACGGTCCGCGCGGGCCATGGTCACAATGGACCCACGTTTCGTCGTCAATCGGATCATACCACCCGGCATCACACCCATATTTCGCAGTGTTTTTGGGTGCAGCGAACAGTTCGCCTCTGGCTCCAACCCATCCAAAACCGTCGCACGGCGGGTCATGGACCCTGTGTGCCAATGCTCAAGCTGACGACCCGTTGTCAAAATCATCGGGTACTCCGCATCTGGAACATCGTCAGGCGCAATAATGCTGGCAGGCGTGAACTTTGCACGCCCGTCTGGGCGCGGGAAGCCATCGCCAAACACAATCGGCTGACCGGGATCGGTTGGGGACAGCGACGGATAGGTTACCGCCTCGTTTTCCAACCGCTCCCATGTGATGTTGTCGAGGGACTTCATCCCCATCTTCATCTCGGCAAACACTTGGCTGGGGTGCGTATACCCCCAATTTAGGCCCAAGCGATCTGCCAGCTCTGTGGTGATGGCCCAATCTTCGCGTGCTTCACCTGGCGGAGGCACCGCAGGGCGACCCATCTGTACCTGACGGTTTGTGTTGGTCACGGTCCCTGTCTTCTCGGCAAAGGCGCTCGCAGGCAGGATCACATCGGCGTAGTTCGCAGTTTCGGTCAGGAAGATATCCTGCACGACCAGATGTTCCAACTTCGCAAGCGCATCGCGGGCGTGCTCCACATCAGGATCGGACATGGCTGGGTTTTCACCAAGGATATACATGCCGCGAATATCGCCATCATGAACTGCATCCATAATCTCAACCACAGTCAGGCCTTTTTCAGCGCCGAAATCCACGTCCGAATTCCAAATCTCGTTGAAGGCGGATCGCACACCGTCTTCGCCAACAGGTTGATAATCTGGCAGGAACATCGGGATCATCCCTGCGTCAGACGCACCTTGCACGTTGTTCTGACCACGCAGCGGGTGCAGGCCCGCACCGGGGCGACCCACCTGCCCTGTCATCAGCGCAAGCGAGATCAAGCAGCGTGAATTGTCCGTGCCGTGGATGTGCTGGGAAATCCCCATGCCCCAGAAAATCATGCCCGCATTTGCATTCGCAAACAAACGTGCCACTTCTTTCAACTCTTCCGCTTCTACGCCGCAAATCTCTGCCATCTTCTCTGGCGGGAAATCCTTGAGGTGCGCTTTCTGCGCCTCCCAGTTTTCGGTGTAGGCTTCGATGTACTGCTGGTCGTAAAGGTTCTCCTCGACAATCGTGTGCATGATCGCGTTCAGCATCGACACATCTGTACCAGGACGGAATTTCAAACGGTGCGTCGCGTATTTGCCAAGGCCAACGCCGCGCGGATCCATCACGATCAACTTACCGCCGCGTTTTGTGAACTGCTTAAAGAAGGTCGCCGCGACGGGGTGGTTTTCAATAGGGTTCGCCCCGATCACAATCGCCACATCTGCGTTTTCAATTTCGTTGAACGTCGCCGAAACCGCACCTGAACCAACATTTTCCATCAACGCCGCAACGGATGACGCATGGCACAGCCGCGTGCAGTGGTCCACGTTGTTGTGGCCAAAGCCTTGGCGAATGATCTTCTGGAACAAATACGCTTCTTCGTTGGTACATTTTGCAGAACCAAAGCCCGCAATGGATTTCCCGCCCACATCATCGCGCAGCTTAGCCAAGCCGCCTGCGGCGAATGTCATCGCCTCTTCCCAGGATGCTTCGCGGAAAAAATCGAGCACATTGTCAGGATGCACATTCAAACCCTTGGCTGGTGCATCGTCACGACGGATCAGCGGTTTCGTCAGGCGGTGGTCATGGTGGATGTAATCAAAGCCGAAACGGCCCTTCACACACAAGCGGCCTTCATTCGCAGGACCATCGATGCCATCGACCCAAGCGACCTTGCCGTCTTTGACCTTCATAGAAACCTGACAACCCACACCGCAGAACGGGCAAACGGATTTCACTTCTTCGTCGTAATCTTTGCTGTCCCCAACCAGAAACTCATCAAGCGCTTTTGCTGGCATCAACGCACCTGTTGGACAGGCCTGCACACATTCGCCGCAGGCAACACAGGATGAATCGCCCATCGGGTCATTCATATCGAACACGATCTCGCTACCGCGCCCGCGTCCGGCCATACCGATCACATCGTTGACCTGCACTTCGCGACATGCACGCACACACAGATTACAGGAAATACAGGCATCAAGGTTCACGGACATCGCAACATGGCTGTCATCGAGCAGCGGAATGCGGTCGTTTTCAATCTTGGGGAAGCGGCTTTCGGACACGCCGTTCAGATCGGCCATATCCCAGAAATGCGAGGATTTGTCGTGCGCTGTTTCACGCTCGGGCTGATCCGCCACCAGCATTTCCATAACCAACTTACGGGCTGTTTGCGCACGGTTGCTTTCGGACTTCACCACCATCCCTTCGGACGGTTTGCGAATACAGGAGGCCACAAGCGTCCGTTCGCCGTCGACTTCGACCATACAGGCGCGACAGTTCCCGTCAGAGCGATAGCCCTTTTCGCCCGAATGACACAGATGTGGAATCGTTGTGCCTTCGCGTTTTGCCACTTCCCAGATGGTTTCATCTGGACCAGCGACGACGACTTGACCGTCTAGCGTGAATTGAATTGCGTCGGCCATAGCGGAATCTCCCAGGACTGTAGGCATTTGTATACATACACCACAGCGCGCCGTTTTCGCAGCGTGGATAATCGACATTTTCCCGTTCAATACCGTCGCTTCGCGCAGAAGTGACCCTGCGCATGCAATCGCCTCTACCCCTGCCCCCCTGAACCCTGCTAAGATTCACACGAACCTCAAACGTCGAAATGGACCCGAACATGCGCCGCATTCTTGCATTAACTGCCTTTCTGGTTTCCCTGTCGGGCCTGCCCACACTGGCCGCTGATATCACAGATTTCTTCGGAACCTTCACGGGCAGCGCCACTGTGACAAGCGGTAGCGTGAATGAAGACCGCGACATGAGCGTGACTGTTTCTGAAACGCCAAAGGGGTTTCAGTTGGAATGGACGTCCGTGATCTACAAAACCGATGGGCGCAAAAAGTCCAATGAGTATAAAATACTATTCGTCCCCACACAGCGCGACGGGGTTTTTTCCTCTGCGATGAAAGCAAATGTGTTCGGCAAGGCTGTGCCGCTCGACCCGCTTAAAGGGGATCCTTACGTTTGGGCGCGTTTGACCGGTAACACGTTTAGCGTGTTTTCTTTGTTGATAGACGAAGACGGGAACTACATGGTCCAAGAATACCATCGTACGTTGGTAGAAGGTGGTTTGAACCTTGAATACAACCGGTTCCGAGATGGCAAAGCACTAAAAACAGTCAACGCATTTTTAGCAAAGAGTTAGCGCTGCTCGGCCGTCTTTGATTTGTTCGCTGTCGGCTTTGGCTTATCCAAATCCGCCTTTCGCCCAAACACACGGTAATAGGCCCATGCGGGCAAGAAGTTCGCGCCGCGGAACAGCCACGAAAACATACGTGGGAAGTTGGTTTGGAACCGATTGGACCGCATGGCCGCGATCACATTATCTGCCGCCTCGTCAGGGCCCATTACAAAAGGCATGCTGAAATCATTCTTATCCGTCAGCCGCGTTTTTATGAAACCAGGGTTCACAAGCTGCACTTTCACGCCCGTATTGTGCAACTCCGCATACATATTTTCCGCCAAATGCATCATGCCAGCCTTGCTCGCCCCGTACCCGATTGCGCCGGGCAGGCCGCGAAAACCTGACAAGCTGCCGATCAAGACGACATGACCCGCATTGCGTTCTATCATCGCAGGAACGGTGGTTCCCATAACCCGCGCCGCGCCTGTAAAATTGATATCGCACATGGCCTCGACCGCTTCAGCGTCCCAATCCTTGGCATCCATTGGCCAGTAGACACCCGCAGCATAGATCACACCATCAACCTGCCCTACTTCAAAAGCCACGTCCTTTACTGCCTGCAAATCAGACACATCTAACGGATGCACCGTTGCTGCGGTCGGCAGGTCATCCGCCAGTTCTTGCAACCGCTCGCCATTGCGCGCGCTTAATGCCAGCTCGATCCCCGCCGCAGAGAGTTTGTGCGCAAGCGAGCGCCCCAACCCTTCAGAAGCACCAACCAGCCAATATCGCGCGCCCTGTTCCATTAGGCATCAACCCTGCGCACGGTCGCGACAAGTTCGGCCACTTTAATACCGAACTTACGCATCTGAGAGCGGTTCACGATGGTCCCGTTATCAAGCATGTACATCCAATCCGTTGTGTCCAATTCATGCCCACCAGCGGCATCTGCCAGCTTGATACGGTATTTGAGTTCGATCGCGGACCCCATCTGCGTGCCTTGACCAACCCCAACTACATCTGGGGCTTCGGCCTCAAAGGTTCCATCGTTCTTGGACGTCAAAAACCATTCGCGCTTTTGCTTTGTCCCGCTGTCGAATTGGAAATTCTCTACTAAATAGCCCTTGTTGCCTTCCCATGACCCATGCGCCTCGGCCACAAATCGGGATGTGACGCGACCCATTGGGCCGTAAAGAACGCCTTCCATAATCAGCGGCCCATTCAGGTGTGTGCGAATATCAAACTCGGGCCCGCCATTCGCATAATCCTGCGGCTTTTGCGCCTTAAAGCCGACAAATCGCAGCATCAAGGTAACGCTCAGCAGCACAGCCACCGCGCCCATCAAAAACATCATTAAGTCAGACATATTGAGTCTCCTCTATCGGTGTCCAATACAGAACAGCCAAAGCAAAAATTTTCAGAACGCAGGGAATGACCGCATAGGTGATGGTCAGAACCATCAGGACCTGCGGCGGGTTCACTTCGCGAGTAGAGAACCCTGCATTGTCTAGGGCAGGCAAAACCGTGACTGCCGCCAGCGCGAGCGTGAACTTCGCGCAGAAATTCCAAAGGCCAAAGGCTTGTCCGCCACCCCGATGCACCAGCTTCACACGCTGGCTGAACATGGCGGGCAACAGCGTCATGTCAGCGCCAAGTGCCGCACCCGAAAACAGGCAGATCGCGGCAAAAGCCCAAACATCGCCCTCCCCCAGTGTGATCGCAAAGCTAAAGGTCACGATTGCCATCAGCATCCCAACCATTAGCGTCCATTTTGCACCCTTATGGTGTGCTACTTTCGCCCAAACTGGCACGCTAGCCGCAGCTGCTAAGAAAAATAGCAGCAACAATGGACCAGCACTGTCAGCACTGCCAAGGCGGTATTCAACGAAGAACAAAAACAGGCTCGAACTGACCGCTGCAGGGGCCGCATTCAACAGCCCCACGACCAGCAACTGGCGCAAGACGGGATCGGCCAGCAATTCGCGCAGATTTGTCGGCTCCACTAGAGTTTTGCCCTGCCATTCATGCACCATCATCGCCGCCCCCACGGCGGCAAAGGCCGCAAACACAATCGCAAACGCCGCCATTGGCGCACCGAAACCGAAGCTAAGAAAGATGGTCGGCATGATGGCAGCAAGACAGATGCCGATCAGCGCACCGCTTTCGCGCCAGCCAGCAAGGCGCACATGCCCGTCGTCACCGATGGCATCGCCTTTGGCAACGCCGCGCGCGTAAAACAAGATCGACAGGGCGCTAAACGCCGTGAACAACACAGCCAGACACAAGATGAACCATACCAAAGGATTGATCGGAGCAGGCACAGCGAACAGTGCCACCATTGCGGCTGCCAACAGGGCTGTCATGGCCCCGGCAAATGCACCGCGCCACTGGCCCAGATGATCGACCACCCAACCAAGGATCGGGTCTTGGATAAAGTCCAATAACCGCAGCCCCAAAAGCGCTGAAGCAATTGCAGTCAACGAAACATCATACTGATCCACATAAAACTTGGGCGCATGGATATAGAGCGGCAATCCAGCCGCCGCTAAGACCCCTGCAAAGGTTGCATACCGATGCAAGCCCATGTTCGATGCTGCGTTCATTTAGCTGGCTCCGCGCAACCGTTGTGCACCGCGTGCATCACGCGATGTGGGGGCCAACCAGATACCAAAGAACCGCTGACGCAGGTTCGGATAGCTCATGGTACAGCTTTTGCGCCCGTTCACATACAGGGCCACTTTGCTGGCAGTTTCAGCAACGCCCGTTATACGCGTGCCTTTGTCTACATCCACCAAACACTTGGTCAGTTGCTTTTCCAAACTCGCGTGTTTTGCAGGGGAACTGCCTTCAACCCGCGCGATTTCTTCGACGGAAGAACGGGCAAGCACTTCGCGAGTGAACGGATACAGATAGCTAATAGTCAGCGCGAACTGTTGATCGAAGCTGAACTTGCCAGGTTTGCTGGTCCACAGCTCAGCATTGAACAGTTTGAACCCCCAATACCGTGCAGTGTGCTTGCCCTGCAATTGCGGCGTCGAGATTTGGCTTTCTACCTCTTTGGGGGCCGCCATCGCTGGGGCCACTGATACCGCCGCAACCAGAGCAGCTGCGAGCATCGTTTTGAACATCTTCATGAAGATACCTCCGTTTCAGGTGCGACAGGGCGCGCGCGAAAGCCCGCACCCTTCCACCACAATCGCACCGCTTGCCAATGGATCAGCGCAAGCACCCGCAGCGACCCGAGGGGCCGCGCGACAGCTGCGCCGATAATGGAACTGTTTGTCATCTTTTGGCGGCGTCCGTGGAACGTCGCATACACACCGCTTTCGGCACTGCGGTAGTCAATAACAATGCCAACATGTTCATCCGTCACATCAAAGCGAAAGGTGTATTCCCCCGCGATAGGTTGGAACGGTGACACATGAAAAATCTTCTGAGCCTTTAAACGATCCGTTGGCAGGATCGGGCTAAGGTCTTTGTGATAACACAAGTAGGAATGGCGATCCCCGTAGGTGTTGTTCACCTCGGCGATAACCATACGCAGCACGTCGGACGTATCATAGACGAGCCAAAAAGCGACGGGGTTGAACACATGACCCCATACCCGTGGCTGGGCGAGCAAAAGAATGCGGCCTTTGGTCAAACCTTCAAATCCGTGGTCTGTCAAAACTTCGCGTACCCAATCGAGCCCGCGTCCGTTGCCCCGTTCACCACCGTGATCCACATCATAAAGCGCGGTCACGTTGCCCTTGTTGCGCGAAAAAAGGCGCGGGCTTTCGGCGTTGGACGCCAAATCCGTCAGCACATAATCCACACGGTAGCGGAACGCGTTTTTGATCGCGCCGTGTCTGCCGTGGTAGGTGTGGCCACAGATATGATCGGGGCTCATGCCCATTGCGGCACCATCCCCATATCCTCGGCCACATCAACGCCGCTGGAATATCCGTCTTCATGAAAGCCATTGCGCATGTACGCACCACAGAACCACGTGTTCTGCTGACCCTGAATAGATTTCAGTTTGGTTTGCGCATCAAGTGCCGCACGATCAAACACGGGATGCATGAAGTTGGTTTCTTCATAGGTCAGCTCGTCTTTGATGTTCACACTGGGATTCAACGATCCCAGCAACAGATCATCGTGCGGGATCGGCTGAAGCGAGTTCATCCAATAGGTAATGCCAACAGGGTCCGCCACGTTTTGCTTGGCCGTGGAATAGGTCCAACTGGCCCAACACGCCTTGCGCTTTGGCATAACGGCGGGATCGGCATGCAATACAGCACGGTTGTTTTGGTATTTGATTGCACTGAGCAGCGCTGTTTCATCGGCGGATGGGTCTGCCAACATCGCTAAAGCCTGATCCGAATGGCAAGCAAAAACGATACGATCGAATTGCTCCCATTCGCCCCCTACAGACCGCACTTCAACGCCCTTGGCGTTGCGTCGCACGCCTTGCACGTCTGCACCCAAACGAATGTCGCATTGCTGATTGCGCATCGCAGTTTCCATCCGATTAACATATTCGATGGAGCCGCCTTCAACAGTGTACCACTGATGCTGTCCATAAACGCCAAGCAGGTTATGGTTTTGGAAAAACCGCGTCAAAGCCTGCGCAGGAAAGGATAGCATTTGTTCCAAGGGCGTGGACCAGATCGCGCCAGAAAACGGCAGCAGATAGTATTTCTGAAACCACTCGCCCATCTTCAAGCGCTGCATCAATTCCCCAAGCGTCACATTCGGGTCTTGCGCAACTTTCACGGCTTTTGCATTGAACCGCATGATGTCGACGAGCATTCCCAGAAATTTCGGGTTCACCATATTGCTTTTTTGCGCGAACAACGCCGCTAGATCATTCAACGCATATTCCACGCGCCCACCATCCGCCGACACGCCGAAGCTCATGTCGCTTTTGGCAATCGGCACGTCCAGCTCTTTGAACAGCGCAGCCAGCCGAGGATAGTTTGCATAATTGAACACGATAAATCCTGTATCTACCGGTTGATCGCCGTTTTTCCCCGCTATGACGGTCCGCGCGTGGCCACCCAAACGTTTCTCGCTTTCGAACAAGGTGACGTTATGTGCTTTGGACAGCATGTGTGCGGCCCCCATGCCCGATATCCCTGCCCCGACAACTGCGATTTTCAGTGGGGCACTTAGAGCGTACTCAAACGGCATTCTGTATTCCTTAGATGGTATTCCTAATAGATACGCGCCCGAGCGCGGATTAGATCACTTATAACGAGTGGAGAAAATTTCACAGGTTAAGTGATCCAACCCTGACTGGGCTGCGTACACCTTGTATGATTGAAGCAAGCACCCTTTTGGAGAAAACCGATGCACCGCGTCTGATGACGGGGTACAAATCGCTTGCGGACAAGCCAAAGCTAAGGAAACAAATGGCACGGACCACCGAAGCGCCCCGTCCAGAAGCGGATTGGTCGCGCAAAATACTTTCGGTCAGAGACACCCGTGACGAGGGTGCCTTTGCGGAGCTGTTTGCGCATTTTGCCCCTAGAATCAAAGGCTTCCTGATAAAATCAGGGGCCTCTGCAACAATGGCAGAAGAATGTGCGCAAGAAGCAATGGTGACTTTATGGAACAAAGCACATCTATTTGATCCGTCCCGCGCATCCGCGGCGACGTGGATCTTTACGATTGCTCGAAACAAAAAAATTGACGCCTTCCGCCGCGCTGCACGGCCAGAGCCTGAGGACCTGCCATGGGGTCCAGAGCCAGAACCAGAAGCAGCGGATGCGATGGCGCTTCAACAGGAAACACAAAAACTTGCCAAAGCGATTGAGGAATTGCCGCAAAAACAGCGTGACATTGTGCGTCGCGCCTATTTTGGCGATCTGTCTCATGCGGAATTGGCAGAAGAAACCGGTTTGCCTCTTGGCACAATCAAATCCCGAATTAGGTTGGCGCTGACTCGACTGCGCCAAACACTGAGTGAGTAAATGAAATGACTGTAAAACATGTACTGAATGATCAGCTTGCAATGGGCTACGCCGCTGGTGTTTTGCCCGAGGCGTTTGACGTTGTTGTCGCTGCGCACCTGTCCCTGTCGGACGAGGCGCGCGCAATGGTAAGCAGCTATGAAGCCGTTGGCGCATGCCTGATGGAAGATTGCGAGTGCTTTGACATGAAGCCCGACGCCTTCGCCTCTACGCTCAATCGGATCAAGCAGAGCGACATTGTGGTTGAAAAGCCAAAAGCCAAGAACGTGCTGCCAGAACCGATCCAAAAGTATTTTGGCGGCGATGTAGACAAGGTAAAATGGAAATCCTTGGGCGGCGGCGTTAAGCAAGCCATCCTGCCAACGGACAGCAAAGCGCAGGCACGCCTGTTGTACATTCCCGCGGGGCAATCAGTACCGGATCACGGTCACCGCGGCTTAGAACTGACACTGGTGTTGCAAGGCTCTTTTGCGGATGAAGTGGATCACTTTGGCCGTGGCGACCTAGAAATCGCGAACGAAGAACTGGATCACCAACCTGTTGCGGGCATGGAGGCAGATTGCATCTGTCTTGCGGCGACTGACGCGCCGCTACGGTTCAACGGTTTGATTCCACGCATTTTACAGCCGTTCTTCAAAATCTAAGAACGACAAACATCTACGAATTCAGGGGTCCTTGCGGCCCCTTTTTTCTGCCATTTTGCGAATGTTGCGCACCATCATCCACACCACAAGCACAACCGGTGCGACCACAATTGCGCCGACCCAGCTTTCTGTCAGGCCAACTTGTTTTCCAAACGGATACAAGAATTTCACCAGCAGGCTGACGGCGTAGTAGCTGATTGCAACCACAGACAAACCTTCGACAGTTTCTTGTAAACGCAACTGCAATGCTGCGCGTTTGTCCATTGTTTCTAGGATCCTACGGTTTTGATCGTTGACCTGAACGCTGACCCGCGTGCCAAGCAATCGTGACGCCCGCGCCGCACGACCAGAAATATCCGACAACCTTGCTGAGGCGGACCGACAGGTGCGCATCGCAGGTTCAAAACGACGCATCATGAATTCGGAAAACAACTGATATCCAGACAACCGTTCCTCGCGCAGCACATTCACACGCGAATACACCAGCGCAGAGTAGGCCTCCGCGGCGGTAAACCGAAACGCGGTCTCTGCGGAAAAGCTCTCAACCTTGCTGGAAATGTCCAACAAATGGTTCAGCTCTTCTTGCGAGTCGTCCGTTTCCTCGGTCATTCCCGATACGACTTTGCCAAGATCGCGGTCCAAATCAGACAGTCGCGCGAACACATCCCGCGCAATAGGCAGCGTCAGCATGGACATGGTTTTATAGGTCTCAATCTCGATCAAACGCTGCACAATACGGCCCATACGATGCCCGCCCGTATCCCCCACTTGGAACACCGCAAACCTGATGTGGCCTTGCTCGTCCAAACGGAAATCTCCGACAATCGCGGCCTCTTTTTCCAGTACAAAAGCCGCAGCCATTGCCTCATCAAAAAACCATTCTGGCCCAACTTTGTGGACCCGCTTAATGACCTCAGTCGGATTTTTCGCGGCCTCAATCCGCACAAGAACAGAGGACAAAAGCCGCCCAGGGCTCTTGTCGCGCCACGCATCAGGGAAAAACTTGAACAGGTCACCAGAAAACGGCACCTCGGACACTTGGTCAGAAAACAACGTATATGTCGCGAATTCGGAATGGCGTTCCCATTTCAGTCGAACCTTGCCCAAATCAGCAGAGTGATGCGAGGCATCGGGCGCTGGATGTGCCGCA
>CALLAV010000224.1 GCA_938001995.1 uncultured Amylibacter sp.
CGAATGTATTCGGCGGCTTCGGCTTCTTGGGGTCCACCAATCTCACCAATCAGTGCAATCACATGGGTGTCCTCATCTTGCTCGAACTGCTCAAGGATATCCTTGAAAGAAGACCCGTTGATCGGATCGCCACCAATACCCACGGATGTGGAAACACCAATGCCACGGTCTTTCAATTGGGCCGCAGCCTCGTATCCAAGTGTACCTGACCGACCTACAATCCCGACATTGCCTTCCAGATAAATGTGACCTGGCATAATCCCCAGCAACGCCTTGCCCGGGCTGATTGTGCCAGCGCAGTTTGGTCCTGTCAGCACCATGCGGCGCTCTTTAGGATAGCGGTACATGTAGCGTTTTACGCGGATCATATCCTGCGCAGGGATGCCATCCGTGATGCAAACACAGTAGCGAATGCCCGCATCGGCGGCTTCCATGATGCTGTCCGCCGCAAATGGTGGCGGCACAAAGACCAGCGATGCGACCGCGCCTGTCTGCTCGACCGCTTCTTCTACGGTGTCAAACACAGGAATACCTTCGACCACTTCGCCACCTTTTCCTGGAACCACACCACCAACGACGTTAGTGCCGTATTCAATCATGTCTTTGGTGTGCAAACGCGCCATTTTCCCAGTGATGCCCTGAACGATCACCTTTGTGCTACGATCTAATAAAATGCTCATGATACTGCCTTCAAAGTTGTTTGCGACGCGTCGCTTTGCCATGCGCCGACTGTGCGCTCGGCGGCTTCTTGCAATGTGGTTGCGCGGATGATTGGCAGCCCTGATTGCGCGAGGATTTTTTGCCCTGCCTCTACGTTGTTGCCCGCAAGACGGACGACAACTGGCACATCCACTTGGACCTCTTTCAGCGCTTGGATCACCCCTTCAGCAACCCAGTCACACCGGTTGATCCCTGCAAAGATGTTGACCAAAATAGCCTGCACGTTCTTATCCGATAGAACCAAACGGAACGCTTTCGCCACACGTTCTGGCGTCGCGCCACCCCCGATATCGAGAAAGTTTGCAGGCTCGCCGCCAGCCAGTTTGATCGTGTCCATCGTCGCCATCGCCAGACCCGCACCATTCACAATACAGCCAATGTTGCCTTCCAACCCGACATAGCTAAGCCCGCGATCCGCCGCGCGGCTTTCACGTGGATCCTCTTGGGACTTGTCGCGCAGCTCGCTGATTTGCGGGTGACGGAACAGCGCGTTGTCATCAAACGTCATTTTCGCATCCAGTGCGATAACACGATTATCAGAGGTGATCACCAGCGGGTTTACTTCGACCATCGTTGCATCCAGCTCAGTGAAGGCGCGATAGCACCCCTGCAATGTGCGCACCATTTGCTGCACCAAAGTCGCCTCGACGCCCAGCTTGAACGCGATCTGACGGCACTGAAATTCGCGCAAACCAACCGCAGGCTCCACTGTGGCACGCACGATGCTGTCAGGGCGATTGGCAGAGATATCTTCGATCTCCATCCCGCCTTCGGCAGAGGCCACGATCATGACACGCTGAGTCGTGCGGTCCAAAACGAAACCCAAGTAAATCTCGCGGTCGATCGGCACGGCAGCTTCGACATAGACACGATAGATGCCTTTGCCTTCAGGCCCTGTCTGATGCGTCACCAGCTTTTTGCCGAACATGCCTTCTGTGGCCTCTTGGATTGCAGCATCGCTGTCACAAACCTTAACGCCGCCTGCTTTGCCGCGTCCACCTGCATGCACCTGCGCCTTCACAACCCAGCGCTCGCCGCCCATTTCTCGGGCACGATAGGCCGCCTGTTCGGGGCTGTATGCCAGCGCGCCATCAGGCACGGTAACGCCAAAATTCGAAAGAACTTCTTTGGCTTGGTATTCATGGATATCCATAACGTTTCCCTCCCAGGAATGGATTTCGGTTATTCTGCGGCTACGGCTTGGGTGTAATGCGTGTTCAGCGCGGCATCGACTTGAGCTTGATCAAACTCCGCCCCCAGATCGCGCATGGCTTGTCCAAAACGGGATACAATGTCGTTGATCGCCGCTTGGTTCAGCAGGTTTAGAATGCCGATACGCACCTGTACTGGCTCGGAAAGCGTCGGCCAAATGCCAAAGTTTTGTGCGCGGCAATGTTGTACCAATTCCATCTCGCGCCCTGCCATATCGGCAGGCAAATTCAGTACGATCAGCGAGGTCATGTTCGACGTCACATCACAGCCCATGGCCGTAACAGCAGCCCGCAACGCGCCCTCGTGAAATGCATAATCCTGTGCACGACGCGCAATGGTTTGCTGCAATGTGATGCGCAATGCTTCATGAAACGCGGCCACCGCATAGGCAGAGTGCGTGCGGTGGTATGTCCCTACGGATGCGTCCTCGCCGTTCAAAATACCCCAGTGGCGGGCTTCCAAAATCGGGTGATGGACAAACGTGCGGGTGCCCGTCGCCTTCAGCGTTTCAATATATGTGTCGGTGAAGGACACGGGCGCATAGGTCAGTGGCAGACAGCAGATGCCCTTTTGCGGACAAGACGCCCAACCGTGAATGCCAGGGTAATCATTAATGCGGAAGTCTTCGACCCCCAAAGACGAGACCGCATCCACCAGACCCATCGCACCGTGCTTTTCGCACGCATCGCTAAACCCCTGAATGTCGTTGATCCGACCAGACCCAGTTTCCCAATGTGCCATTGCGGCCCATTTCGGTTTGTGCTCCGCCAACGCCTTTTCCACGATCTCACCCGTTACGGATTGCCCATGCGGCACGTTCACAATCGTGACACTCGCTGCCGTCGGGTCCATCGAGTTCTCGGCCAACTCCTCTGCTGTGGCCGCCTTCATGCGAACGGTCAGACCATCGATCCCTGAAAACGTTCCGTTTACAAACATCACGACCTTGTCGCCCGGCATCACCGCGCTGAACATAGTGTCAAGCCCGCTCCACCCTGTGCCAGCCACACCGAATGTGTAGGTGTTATCTGTCCCCATCACTTCGCGCAGCATGTGTTTGCATTCGACCATGCCTCGCAGAACATCAGGATGCATGTGATCGGCCAGCCCTGCGCCTGCGAACCGCGCCAAAACGCGCTCATCTGTGTTGCCAGGCCCTGGGCCAGCGGCGATAGTGTGGGGGATTTCCAATTGTGGGAAAATGTTCGTGTCGGTCATGGTCGCTCCAAAACATGGCAAATGCGTTAAACTTGCCGCAACGTGAAGCACCTGGACTTTTGTCACAACGCCCCTTAGACCTGCCTTTGGGTAGCTAAATGGGTAGTAAAATACCCACCCATACGGATTGAATACAGCCGTATACTGAAAAAACACTGCCAAATGGGTAGGTTTTGTGAAAGAATAACCAAATGAACCAGATCCTTGGCCAATCAGACAATCCAGTCGATGTCATCCTTGCAGATGGCAATCCTATCGTGCTCGCTGCCATGTCTGAGATCCTAGAAAACGACCCCCGATTCTCGTTGGTGGCCACTTCCGCCACGGCGGAGGGGTTCTTTGCTACGGCCCTGCGCATCCCTGTTCAAGTCGGGATCATTGACTGGAACCTGCCGTCCCTCGGTGGCGCAAAGCTGATCGAAATTCTGCGCGACAATGAAAAAGCGCCGCGCCTTGTGGTTTATGCCGAAGACAGCGGTGATCTGCCTCGTCTTGCGATGACCGCAGGGGCCGCTGCCTTTGCGCCGCGGTCGTCCTCGCCCCAAAAGCTGTTGGATATTTGCATGGACGTGGCGAACGGTAAAATGGTGTTTCCGTTTTTAGACGTGCGCGAATTGCAAACCGATCCTATCCATCAATTGTCCCGCAAAGAACGCGTGATGCTCGATGCGCTGTCCAAAGGATTGACCAATCGCGAGCTGGCAAAGGAACTGGATATTTCGATCAATACGGTGAAGTTTCACCTGTCCAATCTCTATGACAAATTGTCGGTCAAAAACCGCGCCCAAGCCATCGCCTTTTTCTATTCCTCACGGCTCGCACTCGAGCAAAAAGGTCCAGACGGTATACCCAGATAGACTGAAAGATTTCTTGACTTGCCCGATCAAGCTGCACCTTTTTGGCGCGAATTTAATGCTTGCAGAAAGGCGCAATTCCCATGTCATTCCATCCTATCGAACAGGCCCCTGGCCGCCTAAACCGTTCTGAACTTGCCGTCCCGGGCTCTCAGCCAGAAATGTTTGAAAAGGCTGCAAAATCTGACGTTGATGTGATCTTTCTCGACCTTGAAGATGCGGTTGCGCCAGACGAAAAAGAACAGGCCCGCAAGAACATCATTAAAGCCCTAAACGAGATCGACTGGGGCACCAAATCCATGTCCATTCGAATCAACGGTTTGGACACGCACTACATGTATCGTGACGTTGTGGACATCGTGGAGCAGGCTGGAGAGCGGCTCGATTTGATTATGATCCCGAAGGTGGGCACGGCCGCAGATGTCTATGCTGTGGACATGATGGTGACCCAGATCGAAGACGCCAAAGGTTACAAAAAACGTATTGGTTTCGAGCATATCATCGAGACCGCGTTAGGCATGCAAAACATCCACGAAATCGCGGCTGCATCAAAGCGGAACGAGAGCCTGCATTTCGGCGTTGCGGACTACGCCGCGTCGACCCGTGCACGCACGACTGTGATTGGCGGTGTGAACGAAAACTACGCAGTTTTGACGGATCCAGATGCGGAAGGTGGTCGCGAAAAACATTGGGGCGACATGTGGCATTACGCGCTTGCTCGCATGGTTGTGGCGGCCCGTGCAAATGGTTTGCGCCCGATTGACGGACCTTTTGGTGACTTCCAAGACGCTGACGGATATCGCGCTGCGGCCTACCGTGCAGCCGTTCTGGGTTGCGAAGGCAAATGGGCCATCCACCCCAGCCAAATCGCACTCGCCAACGAAGTAATGAGCCCATCAGATGCCGAAATCGACAAAGCGCAACGTATCCTGAAAGCGATGGCCGAGGCAGAAACCGCAGGCAAAGGCGCCGTCAGTCTTGATGGCCGTTTGATTGATTATGCGTCCATCCGCCAGGCCGAAGTCTTGGTGGAAAAAGCCAAGCAAATCGCCAACGGCTAAGCCAATCAGGCGTGGCGCTTCCAAGCGCCGCGCCGCTAAGCCAGCCGCAATGCGCGCGGGCTTTCGTCCATCTGCTGTGTCAGTTGATGGTTCATCCGCAGCGCAAGATCGCCGCGAATCCCCGAATACTCCGCATCATCCCACAGGTTACGCGTCTCGTTTGGGTCGGTGTTTAGGTCATACAACTCGCCAAACGGTTGCCCCGCATAAATCGTGAAACGCCAATCATTCGTGCGCAGGGATCGTACGCGCACAGGCGCGTCCAGCCCAAATTTCGGCATGCCTTCGTTGTATTCGATCAACAGATCATCACGCAGATCGTCGTAGCCACCTAAAGCGCCAAGCAAACTTTTGCCCTGCATTCCGCGATAGGGCGCGACCCCTGCCCGTTCCAAGATGGTCGGGGCAATGTCCACAGTTGACGACAGCGCATTCGAGACGCGCCCAGAGCGCGTTTCAGGGTCAGACCAGATCATAGGTACTTGCGTGGTGGCGCGGGACGGGAACATGCCCTTCAGCAGCAAACCAAAGTCCCCTAGATAATCCCCGTGGTCTGAATTGAAGCAGATCACCGTGTTCTCGAACTGCCCATTCGCCTTTAGCGTTTCGACAATTTTGCCCACCTGATCGTCGATCATTGTGATCATGCCCGCCGTCAACGCCATCGCTTCTTTGATATGCTGGTCGCTCACCCGAAAAGCGGTTTGCGGGGTGATGGATTTACCTTCACTGTTAAACGCCTCTTCCAGCCAAGCCATTGGTGGAATTGGATTTTCATGGGCGCTGTATGGCAACGGCACGTCGAATTGATCTGGTGAATACATGTCCCAGTATTTTCCGGGCGGATTGAACGGATGGTGCGGATCTGGGAAGGACACATAGGCGAAGAATGGATCATCCGACCCCGCCGCAGTGTTCAAGTAATCCACCGCACGCGCACCAACCCAACCTGTCGGATACAAATCCTCTGGCAGCGGCGTTCTGAAGGCCTGCGGGCACGTGTAATTGTGCGACAACTCGTTTTCTGGCTTAAAGAACTCCGCCCAATCGTCACGCTCACGACGTAACCATTGTGCATACTGCCCACCGCAGCGGTGACCGTGTCCTGTAACCAAGTCCATATGCTGAAACCCGTAATACGGCGTCGGCAGATCATGGGTTTCATCGCCGACAAACTGCGCAGGCTCCTCATTCACTTGGGTCAAATCGCCAGTTTCACGCGCCTCAAGAATAGGGCGCTCCATGCCATCCACATCGTCGGGTTTGTTCATATTGTCGATGCCCGTGAACGGCTCCAGATGGCTCTTGCCAATGGACGCTGTTCGATAGCCAGATGCAGCCAGAACATCGACAAATGTGTTGGTTCCTTTAGGCAAAACGCAACCGTTGTAGCGCAGACCATGCACGCTCGGATAGCGCCCTGTCATAAAGCTCGCGCGGTTGGGCATGCAGACAGGGGAGGCCACAAAAAAGTTGTCGAACCGCGTGCCTTGTGCAGCCAGCGCATCAATATTGGGTGTTTTTACAACGGGATGACCATAGCAACCCAACCAATCCGACCGATGCTGATCGGTCATGATGTAAACGAAATTTGGGCGCTTTGGCATCGTCAGTCTCCGACATGGTGCGTGTGGTGAACACCATGTCGGGCAACTGCGCGTGGTGCAAGCCTATGCCGCTACCCTTCGGCGCGCTTTTCTTTTTGGTGTTCGTCTTCCACCAGTCCAATCTTCCAATACCCAGAAATATAGGTATCTGTGCGGGGCAGTTGTTTTTCTTGATGTAGGAACGCACGCAGGCTGCGGATCACACCTGACTCGCCAGCGATACAGGTTTGAACCTTGCCGTCAGGCCAGTCCAGCGCGCGAATAAAATCCTCTTGTTGGGTGGATGGCTTTGACGGATCGGGATGCACCAGCCAGTGCATTTCAATACCTTCCGGTGCGTCGATATCTTGCGCGTCTTCTGCTGCGGTTACTTCGAATACGGCTACACCTTTTGCGTCACGTGGCATCGCCTCAAGCGCGGCGGCAGCCACGGGAATGGCGGAAGGATCAGCAGCCACCAAATACCAGTCGGCCAAGAAATTCGTCACCTTCGAAGGGCTTGGCCCCATAAAGCCGAGGAAATCGCCCGCTTTCGCATGGGATGCCCAGCGCGATGCGGGGCCGTTGTCGCCATGTGCGACAAAATCAATGTCCAACTCCTGCACATCAGCGCGGTAGTTGCGCACGGTATAAGTGCGGCGCACGGGGGGTGGGCCATCGCTCAGACGTTTCGCAAAACTGGCACGATCCTCTTGCCAATCGGGCAGGGCCAACTTGCAGTTGCCCCCTTCACGCCCATCGGGAAAGCCGTCCAGCTCTGGCCCTGAAAACGTGACGCGGATCATGTTCGGCGTCAAATACCATGCCTTTTTAACGGTAAGTAGTCGCGGGCCCGGACGGCCCGTTGCTTTTTGTACGACGTCGCGTACCCCAGATAGAATGCTCAATGCGTTTTCCTAACTTATATTCCTGACTGTTATTGTCGGATATAAAAGATTCTTCCAAAATTGCAAGCCTAGAGGGTCCTTGGGACAGAGCGACCGTTTCAACATGTCGCTCAAATCAAATGCGAGATCAGCCATGCAACTCCCAGATAAGGGATGATCCGGAGACACAGAATAGCTCCACCTCGTGCAAGCATGCCCAGCGCGATCAAGGTCGGTCACCTGAATTTCGATCAGCTCCCATGACAAGCGGTCACTATTCGGAGACAAGTTTGTATTATCGGCGGGTCTTAGAGATTTTTCAGATTGCGGCCTTCCGCCTTGAGCTTTCTGTTCAGAATTTGCCGCACCTTGATGCCTGCACCATCAGCGCCAAGCGTTACCTCAAGATAATCAAGACCGCGCGGATCAGACGCCACGCTGGCATGAAGTTTTTCAAGCAGGTGCTTATCTTCATCAAAAGCCGCAGTGACGCTCTTGGTTGTCTTCTCGGCCACGTCGTCGGAAATATCCGGCACGTCAAATGCCGCCATCCAGAAGTAATGCGTTTTGCCACGCGTGGAGGGCGTCACGATATGACAGCCGCGCATGATGAAATCTGACCTGCGCCCTTCCTCGGGCGCGGGATCATGCACAATCCAGTCGGAAAACGAGATTGCCAGCGATGGCATGCGCCCCTTTTGCACGCGTTTGATCGGCTTGTCTTCAGGCAGACCCATCCCTGCGCAAAACAACGGCGACAATGGCGCGAGGTCGAATTCTTGCTCGTAGCAGACTGTCTCACCTTCCATATATGTATCCGGAGCAGTGATCCAATCGTCCTGTTTAAAGGTGTTCTTATGCAGAAACGCGATATGCGTAAGGTCTAAAACGTTTTCGCGGATCAAAACCCAATTGGCGGCGACTTCGTAATAGCCGTTAACCGTGCTCCAGCCAGGATCAACCTGATAGCCGACCTCTGGTGGGTCGCAATCGATCGCTTCCTGATCCCCCATCCAGATCCAGATGTAGGCGCCTGCTTCGCGCACGGCAAAGGAGGGGATCGTCGCCGTCTTTGGTTTCATGTGCTGGGTTGGCGTCTTGGTGCAGGTGCCGCCTGCGTTGAATTCCATCCCGTGATAGGGGCAGACGATCATATCACCCGAAACATGCCCTTCGGACAGGGGCGCCCAACGGTGCGGACAACGATCATAGAGCGCGGCGGGTGTTCCATCTTCCAGCCGGTACAAAACCACTGGGGTTTCCAAGAGCCAGCGCGCCAGCGGTTTGGTCGTCACCTCATCACGGTGTGCCGCAACCCACCACATGTTGCGTGGGTAGTTGTCTGTGAGCATCCCGTTCGGAATTGTCTGACCATTCGGGTGTGGTGTGTCGTCTTTCATTAATTATTCCTTCCCTAGCGCGCGTTTCAGCTTGGTTACTTCTTCGGGTTTCATTTGATAACTGTGATCCGCATCGGGAAACCGCCCCGACCGGACATCCTCTGCGTAGTCCGCAAAGGCCTGCGTCGCGAGTTCGGCGATATTGGCATAGCGTTTGGCGAACTTTGGTTTGAACGTGTCAAAAGCGCCAAGCAAGTCATATCCGTTAAGTAACTGACAGGTGCCAGCTGCCCCGGCTCCAATGGAGAACGTGAAAATATCGACTGCGGTATCCACAGCCTGACCCACTTCAAAAGGCATCGCTTCGATCTCAAGCCCGATGGCTCCGGCCGCTTCGATGGCGCGGGCATCTTTGATCAACTCAAGTGCTGCCTCTGCCGTCCGACCTTGCATTTTGAACCCGCCCATCAGATGCACTTTGTGCGGCAACAGGCCAACATGGCTCATTACTGGCACACCGGCATCGGCAACCGCACGTATGATATGCGCCCCCTCGCGGCCCAATTGCAGCTTCAACGCGTCTGCACCGCTTTCCTTCATCATACGCACGGCGTTGGTCACAGCCATTTCAGGCGTGGCGTAAGACCCGTAGGGCATTGAGACCAAACACAGTGTGTTCGGCGCGCCACGGCGGACGGCCTGCGTGTGCATGATCATCTGATCAACGGTCATGGCCAGCGTGTTTTCGTGCCCATGCAAGGTCATGCCCAGACTGTCACCAACACCAACGATATCAACACCCGCGCGTTCAGCCCAAGTGGCGCTCAACACTTCACCAACGGCCACCATGACAAGGCGTTCGCCTGCCGCCTTCTTGGAAGCCAGATCTGGGATTGTGAGTTTTACTTTTGATTCTGTCATGTTGCCACTAGATTGCGAGAGAGCATTATTGTACCATTTGGAACAACTTGAACGCCTCTTGCAACTTTTTGCAAACTATTTCTTTGTGTTGTCGAAATCAGGAACAAAGCACAATGCCACGTCGCAAAGAAAAAAGAACACATCAGGATCTGTCGACAATATTTGACATGATCGAATATCCGGACGCCTTTCGGATCACTTACCTTGCTAACGCTGTCGTTTTCCCAACCTATGACACAATCAAAAAAGACTTTGGTTTGATCCGGGCCGAATATGTCCTTCTGGCGTGTTTATCGCACTATGACGTGCTCACCGCTCAAGATGTCTCGCGGATCTCGGGGCGCCCTCGAAACACAGTAGGACGTGCGGTGCACCGGATGCTGGACGAAGGATATCTGGCGCGCACACCAGATGCCAAAGACGGGCGGCAAGCAACATTAAGGATCACCCCCGAAGGCCGCGCTTTGCATGAAAAGATTGCGGCATACCTAAAGGAGCGTCAGGAAAATGTACTTTCTGCGCTGTCAGCGAAAGAACGACACACCTTGTCGCAATTATTGAAGAAAGCTGCACTTGATGTGGCATCCAAAGACTCATGAACGCAGCACTTGAAAGACGACATCATGGCAGAGATCGGTCCTAACACTCGCTTGCGAGTCTCCCCCTTCTACGAGGCAACGATACAAGAAGGCGTCAGCGCGTTCTCGCCCTATAACAACATGCTGATGCCTGTTTCCTATGGGGATACCACGGCTGAATACGACCGCTTGATGAACAGGGTCGCGCAATGGGATGTGTCTGTTGAACGGCAAGTCCAGATCACAGGACCAGACGCTGCGACGCTTACACAATTGCTGTCCACGCGCGATCTGTCTGGCATCGAGGTTGGCAAAGGTAAATATGTGCCAATGTGCGACCACCGCGGCACCCTGATCAATGATCCTGTTGTTCTCAAGCACGCCGACGGCACCTTTTGGCTGTCCATTGGCGACAATAACATCCTGATGTGGGCACGAGCCATTGCGGCGGAACGCGGTTTGAACGTGGACCTGTGCGAGCCCGATGTCTCCCCCATGGCGGTCCAAGGACCAAAGGCCGAGGATGTCGTTGCAAACGTCTTTGGCGATTGGGTTCGAGCGTTGAAATATTTCTGGTTTGCCCCTGCCGAGATCAATGGCATTCCAGTCATCATCCAGCGTTCGGGCTATTCAAAGCAAGGTGGGTTCGAAATTTACCTGAAAGACGGCACCCGCGGTACTGAGTTATGGAACATCGTCCGCGAGGCAGGCACGCCTTGGGACATCGGCCCTGGCAACCCCAACCCGGCAGAGCGCATCGAAAGCGGGCTGTTGTCTTACGGTGGCGACACCGATGATGCGACGAACCCGTTTGAAGTACGCCTTGAAAAATACGTCACGCTGGACCTGCCAGACGAGGTTGTCGGTATCAAAGCGTTGCGCGATATCCATGCGGCGGGCGTAAAGCGCCACCAGCTTGGTGTGGTGTTAGATGACCAGTCTCAGCGCGCAGGTCATGCAATCTGGTACAAGGTGCAACACGATGGCTGCCACGTGGGTCACATGACCAACGGCATCTGGTCGCCGCGCACGCAGTCGATGATCGGCTATGTACTGGTTTCGAAGACCGTGCAGATTGGCGATCCCATCGAAGTGCTGCGGGGCAGCATCGTCGACAAGGGCATCACTTGCGATCTGCCATTCTTCTAAAGGCAGCGAACCCCCGCCATAATAGATCAACTCGATCCAATTTTGAAACAGAGGCGAAGGCCACAGGATCAGGTTGCGCAGCGAGACATTGATATAGCCCTGACGACAGATGAGGACGTGGATTTTGGTTGTCTGTAGGACAGTATGCCAACGTAGAAGGTCTTGTGATCACACCTGGTTTCGCTCTTCCTGCAGAGTTTGCGCAAGGCCCTGTGTAAAGAGCCTTGCGCCGATGTGTTTGCCTACATTGCGCCCGCTTCTTTGTAATAGCGCGCAGCACCGGGATGCAGTTCCATCAACCCGCGCTTAGAGGCGGCAAATTTCACGTCCAACGCTTTGGCCCAAGGCGCGTCCGAAGTAACCTGATCGATGTTGTCCCAAAACGTTTTGGTGATCTGATAGACGGTCTCTTCTTCCAGATCCGCACGTACCGCGATTCCGACGGCGGTATCGAATGAAATGACAGCGGTTTCGTTCTTTTGACCGCCATAAAGACCAGCGGCCACTTCTCCCCGATAGCGCCATTTGCCAAGAAATTTTTCAACCGCTTCGCCCTGATCACTTTCAGGACCAAGGAACCGGATGTCTTCGGTTTCGGTGAACTGGATGAAGTTGCCACAAGGATCTAGGCAGCCATTCACGTAAACGTCGATCTTGCCGTCCATAAACGCCTGAAAACCAGTCTGCCAATTGGCTTTAATCGCATCGAAGTCCTCGCCCGCAACAAGGCCGGTGGTTGCCTCGATCCAACCGCGCGAGGCGTTGTATGCACCGCCACCTTGCGGCCCCAGAAAGACAGACGCGCCTTCGATATCATCCAGAAATTCGATGTCGCTGTCAGCACGCACCGCAAAATGGTAGGCCCCGTATGGGAACCACATGAGTAGCTGCAGATTTTCTGCAAGTTCTGGCGCGTCAGGTTGGCCTTTGTACATCGCCTTGCCGCCCGCCATCAGGTTGTAAACAACCGGGCTCGTCATCGACAGATCAAGGTTGCCGCGTGCGACCTCCATCATGTGCAGGGTCGCAGCTCCGCCTCCCGAAACCTCGATCTCGATCCCGTCCAGATTGTCGGTCACCACGTTGGCAAATGTTGCCATTGTCACGGCCTGGCCCAAGCTGGGCGCAATTGTAGCCATTTTGAGGGTCTTATCCTCGGCTATGGCAGACGTGGCCAAGACAAGCCCCGCCGTCATTCCTGTTATAGTTTTAAGCATTGTGTTCCTCCTAGTTGGTCTCTTCGGTTGTTGATGGATCTATATCGACACGCGACGGCTCCCCCCCTAGGAAGCGGTGCGCTGCTACAAGAGCGATGCCTACCCCTGCGGCTGGCAAGGCAAATACCATGTTCGGCAATAAAACAGCGATCCCAGCGGCGACGCGCAGGATACGTTCAATTGCATTTAGTTTGTTCTTTTCAAAACCCGTAAGTGCCGAGGTCAGCAGCCACATGGCAAAGGTGAACGCCACAATGATCCAGCCCAGATCCAGCCATGAGACTGTTGTGATATCGATCATCGCTTTTGACGTTGGAAGTTCCCCTCCGAACCATTCAAACAGCACTTGAAGTTTGTAGAGAACAGCGGGGTGGTAGACAAAGATGAACGGGATCAGGAACCCAGCCAAAGCAAGTCGCGCAGCCTGAAAACCTGTCTGCACTGGATCTGCTCCCGCAATCGGGGCTGCCGCAAAAGCTGCCAAAGCCACAGGCGGCGTTACAGTTGAAATCACAGCAAAGAACACCACAAACAGGTGCAGGGTCAGCGGTGGGATACCCACGGCGTCGATGCCTGAACTCAGGGCGATCACGATAATGAAATACGTGGCTCCTGGCGGCAGTCCCATACCCAGCACAATTGCACCCAACGCCACAACGATCAATGTGGTGAACAGCGGTCCGTTTGCCAGTTGCGCCAACAGCAGCGATAGCCGACCACTAAAGCCAGACACTTGGATCAACCCCACGATCAAACCGATCGCCGCCACAATGACGATGATACCCGCTGACATCCGCCCTGCATTGACGAATGCGTTGTACAGGCTTGGCCAATTTCGAAAGCCCTTGAACAAGACCAGAGCGGCGGCAAGTGCTACCACAAAACCGTAGAAACCTGCCTTTTGCACCGAGGGTTGCGCGAACAGGAAATAACTTAGCGTGCCGAGTGGCAGCACAAAGACCAAACATTGCACCAGTTCGGAAGAAGTCAATTTGGGTCGCGCGGACGCAGGCAATGGGCCTACCCCTTGGCGCCGGGCCTCAAAGTAGACAGTCATGAACGTGCCCA
>CALLAV010000225.1 GCA_938001995.1 uncultured Amylibacter sp.
GAGGAAGAAAAATTAGAGTTGGTTTGCTTCCGCTCTGTTGGACAATTTGTGTTTGAATGGCTGTGCAATGCGGCGGAAAAAGACACGCTGCCTGGCCATTTATAGGGATATATATGGGCGCAGCGGCGCGAGTCGCTGTCCCACGCCTTGTTTTGAATGACTTAAAAATTGGTCAAAATCATTTTCAATTGTGGCATTTTAGAAACGATTGCGCCAGGTTGGTTAATGCACTGTTAACAAAGATTAATTTCGTAAATCCAAGCGTCTTTTTACGTCTTTTCACCAAGTGTGGGCCAAACATTTACCCCAGTAAAGAACACAATTCTCCTCAAATACGTCTTAATCTCGCGCGACAAAGAACCCATCAAATCGAAACCAAAAGCCGTTCTCGGCTCAGGAGGTACAAAATGATGAGTATGGGTAAAATTGCTGGATTGTTTGCGATCGCGCTGACAACAACGGCTTGTGTATCTTCGAATAATGCGTCGCAGAACAAAGTGTCCGAAACACCGCGCGCTATTTATACAGTGGCCCCAGCATCACAGGCGGCCCCGACCTCACAAACAGAAACGCTGAACTTCTTTCCTGAAGAACAGCAAGTGGCCGCCGTAAAGACTTCGGCTGTTGGCGTTGCATCGCAATACGAAGTGGTTGACGTGCAAGTGGCCGTTCCAAACTATTTGGTCGTATCCGAAGCCGACGTTTATCTGCCGCAAGCTGATATCGTATGGCGCGAGGATCCACTTGGGGATCGTCACGAACAAGTGCGCACGATCATGACGGACGCGTTGAAGATGGGTACAAACGCGCTGGTTGGTCCGCGCAAAGTTGTTATCGCGGCGCGTGTAAACATGTTCCATGCACTTACTGAAAAGGCCCGGAACACAGTGGGTGGTAAGCACAATGTACAGTTTGACTATGTGCTGCTTGATGCTGAAACACGCAAGCCAATCACGGGTGTTCAAAGCATGGATGCATCCCTGAAAGCCTTTGGCGGGTCCAAAGCCTATCGCGCTATGCGCAAGGGTCAAACGCAGAAGGTTCGGATCACGAACCATGTTGCATCCGAGATCCAATCGGCTCTGCGCGCACCTGTAAAAGGGTAGCGCAGCTTACATCGTATTCGAAAACGGCTCCTTCGGGGGCCGTTTTCTGTTTCGCCTGCGCGCCAGAGCAGGTAAGGGGCGCGTATGACAGATCAACGCCCAGAAATCCGCTTTCGCCCAAACAAGTCCCCGCAACGTGTGCGCCATGGTTTTCCGTGGGCCTATGACAACGAGATTGTCACGGATCGGCGCACCAAGAAAATCCCAGCAGGGACGATTGTGGACCTGCTGGATACTGACAAGAACTTTGTAGCGCAGGGGGCGTTTCACCCTGGATCTAAGATCGCTGTTCGGATGCTGGAACGGGATCGTTCAAAGGCGGTTGATACGGCCTGGCTCGCAGGCAAGCTGGCTTTCGCCAAAGATCACCGCGAACGGCTGTTTGCAGCGCCCTTCTATCGGTTGATCCATGCCGAAGCAGATGGGCTTCCCGGTTTAATCATTGATCGGTTTGGCGATGTGTTCGCCGTTCAGCCCAATGCCGCATGGATTGATGCATTGATGGATCAACTGGTAGACGCCATCGAGCAAGTCTTTGGTTCTGTTACCATAATCAAAAACGCGAGCGGGCGCGCGCGTGGGCTGGAGGGCCTGTCAGACGAGAGCGAAGTGCTGCGCGGCTCGGTTGACGGACCGATTGCGGTTCAGATGAACGGCGCGACGTATATGGCGGATGTGCTGGGTGGCCAGAAAACGGGACTGTTTTATGATCAGCGCCCAAATCACGGGTTTGCGGCTGGCTTGGCCAAGGGCGGCGAAGTGCTTGATGTGTTCAGCCATGTGGGTGGCTTTTCGCTGGCCGCATTGGCGGGTGGCGCGGCGTCCGCGCTAGCTGTAGATGGCTCGGCTCCTGCGCTGGAACTGGCGGAACAAGGGGCCAAAGCATCTGGTTTTTCGACGCAGTTTGAAACCCGCAAAGGCGATGCTTTTGAGGTGATGACCGCACTGGCAGCTGAAAATCGTACGTTTGACTTGGTGGTTTGTGACCCGCCTGCCTTTGCGCCAGCAAAACCTGCCTTGCATGCAGGGCTGCGTGCCTATGAAAAAGTGGCGCGTATGGGTGCAGCCTTGGTGAAACCAGGTGGGTATTTGGTGCTGTGTTCATGTTCCCACGCGGCCGACCTGTCCAGCTTTCGCAAAGCGAGCATGACGGGCATCGGCAAAGGCGAACGTGTTGGGCAGATTATCCATACGGGGCAGGCAGGCCCTGACCATCCGGTACACCCGCAACTGGCGGAAACAGCCTACCTTAAGTCGTTGTTTTTGCGCCTGCAATGAACCGTGTCCTGATCGACACATGCGTTCTGTATCCGTCGATTTTGCGGGGCATACTGCTCGGCTGTGCCAAGGCGGGATTGTTTGAACCCCTGTGGTCAGATCGCATTCTGGAAGAGTGGCGCCGCGCGGCAGAGCGTAATGGGATCGGGGCGGAATCGGGCATCGAGATCGCATTGGTGACAGCGGATTGGCGCAAAGCGGTGGTGACGGTTCCTGAAGGGGCAGAAGACGGTCTTACCCTGCCCGATGAAAACGATCGCCATGTTCTGGCCGCCGCTATTGCTGGCGAGGCGCAAGAGCTATTAACCGCCAACATAAGCGATTTTCCTACACGGGTTTTAGGGCAACATGGCATCGTGCGCCGCCACCCAGATGAGTTTTTGCTGGAACTGGCGTTGGCGCAGCCTGAAGTCATTAAGGGTATCATTGATACGGTTCACGCGATGGCCGAAACGGGCAAAGGCGAACGGGTCAATCGGCGCAAGATGCTGCAAAGATCAGGTGTGCCAAGAGTGGCGAAGTGGGATGCTATAGCGGAGCGCTAAGGCCCTGTTTTGTTGTAATTTGCGTCGAAAACTATGTTGCGATTATGTCGCGGCTGTCCCAGTCTTAGCGAAACAGGCTAAAAATCATCAAGTTCTGTCCCTACATACTAAAAACAATTAATCGTAGGGGTTAATCATGCCGTTTCTATATGTTTACAGCGCCAGTGACTTTGTCTCTGGTTTGCCAGACGAATCTGGTTCTGCCGCAGCGGGCACTGCACCATTCACTTTAACACTCGCGCCTGGCGCGACACCGACTCTTATTGAAGTGACTGATGATGAGGCTGTTTTTGACGAAGTCGATGCATCACAGTCCTTAACAAATGCAGTCAACATTGATGGCTCGGCGTTCGGTGCGGGGACGACAATCAATACTGCCTATGACCTAATCAACACGACCACAGGGCACAAAATGACGTCCTTTCATTTTGGCG
The DNA here is from genome assembly GCA_938001995.1 of uncultured Amylibacter sp. Classification (GTDB taxonomy): domain Bacteria; phylum Pseudomonadota; class Alphaproteobacteria; order Rhodobacterales; family Rhodobacteraceae; genus Amylibacter. Next base: position 3,364 of record CALLAV010000225.1, read on the forward strand.
GCGATGGGTATCAACAGGGCGCGGTTGATGGGATCGTGTCCACAGTTGAACTGGTTGAAGGCACGAATTACACGTTCAACAGCGAGCGGACTTCGCATCAGCAAAACAACCAATACACGGATTACTTTGCCTGTTTTGATGGGTCTGTTCAGATCGAAACAAAACGGGGTTTGGTGCGGGCGGATACGCTGAAGGTTGGCGATAAAGTTTTGACCTTTGATCACGGGTATCAGCCGCTGCGGGCTGTTCTGAGCCGTAAGATGAGCGCTGTCGATTTGCGCAATGCACCGAACATGCGGCCCGTGCGGGTCAGCGCGGGTGCGTTGGGGCAGGGATTGCCAAGGCAGGATGTTCTGGTGTCCCCGCAGCATCGGTTTTTGGCGGTGTCCCCTGTGGCCAAACGGATGTTTGGGCACGAAGAGGCGTTGATTTCGGCCAAGAAGTTGACTGCTTTACCGGGTATCTTTGTGGATGAGACGGTCAAGACGGTGGAGTATTTCCATCTGGTGATGGATCAGCATGAGATTGTGATTGCAGAGGGTGCGCCGACCGAGAGTTTTTATTGCGGTAAAATGGCGTTGTCCGCATTGGATGCGGAATTGCGATCAGAGTTGGATGCGCTGTTTCCAGAGCTGCGGTCAGGCGGGCGTGCGCCAGAGTATGCGCGGGTTGTTCCCAAGAGCGCACAACAAGCGCAATTCATCCAGCGCCATTGCAAAAACAAGAAACCATTGCTGATCGGCGCTGGCGCGATTTAATCCTCTGCGGCGGCCTCTGCTTCTGCCTGCGTAGCTTGTTTGCCCGCGGTCCAGAAGCCGTCGTATTCTTCGCCTGTGGCATAAACCATTTTGCCGACACCTTCGCGTTGACCGTTTTTGAACGAACCCGTGTAAACGTCGCCATTGGCATAAGTGGCAATGCCTTCGCCGTTGATTTCGCCGTTCGACCAGTTGCCGTCATAGGTGAACCCATCAGGCAAGGTGATCTTGCCGCGTCCTTCGCGTTTGTTGTTGACATATTGGCCCTCAAAAACGGCGCCATCGGGATAGGTCACGCGGCCTTTGCCTTGGCGCACACCGTCAACCCATTCACCTTCATATGAGTGGCCATCGGCGTAGATGATTTTGCCAAAACCGTTGTTTTTGGCGTTCTTCAAAGTACCGATATAGACCGTTCCATTCACGTCGCGGATAGTGCCTTCGCCTTCGATCTTGCCGTTGACCCATTCGCCTTCGTAGGTTGTTCCATTGGCGTAGGTAATTTTGCCCGTACCGTTGGGTTGGTTGTTGGCGAAATCGCCCGTGTAGACGGTGCCAGAGGCATAGGTTTGCGTGCCTTTGCCCGATTTCACATTGGCCTTCCATTCGCCGTCATACCCAATACCTTCGGCGTTGGTCAGCTTGCCCTGCCCATCACGCTGGTCGTTGACGAAATTGCCCTCGTAAATGAACCCATTCGCAGAGGTCATTTTGCCAACACCGTTGCGCCGACCCTGAACCATTGGCCCTTCATAGACGGAGCCATCGGTGTCTTTGTAAACGCCAACCCCGTCGAAGTTGTTGTTTGAGAAATCCCCTTCATAGGTGCGCCCATCTGGGAGCGTAAGGAAGCCTTTGCCTTCGCGCACACCTTCTAGAACATCGCCTTTATATGTGGCTCCGTCGTGGTAAGTGATCAGCGCTTTGCCCGTCATCTTGCCTTCGACCCAGTCCCCATCATAGCGATAGCCATCAGGCGAGGTCATGATGCCTTTGCCATTGCGCTTGCCCGCTGCAAACTCGCCTTCATAGACAACGCCATTGGCGAATTTCGCCACGCCCGCACCGTCGATTTTGCCGTTGGACCAAGACCCTTCGTAGGTCGTGCCATCCGCATAGGTGATTTTGCCCTGACCTTCGGATTTGGAGTTTACGAACTCGCCCTCATAGATTGACCCGTTCGGATATTTCGCAACGCCTGTGCCACGAATTTCGCCCTCCACCCATTGGCCTGTATATTCATAACCGTTTGGCAGGCGATACGTGCCTGTTCCGTGTTGTTTGCCGTCCTTGAACGTGCCTTCATAAATGCCGCCCGTGTCATATTGCTTGGTCACAATTTGATCGCTGGATTGAGCAAGCGAAGCTATCGGAGCAAAGGCCAGAAGTGTGGCAGCCGTGGTGGCGTGCAAAAGTGATGCAGTTTTGGTCAATTCATCCCCACGGCGGCATTTGCCGTGCTCCCTAGCTCTTTGCGTGTTCGCAAGACTGTAAGTCGTTGGTATTTCGGTGACAAGGATTCTTGCGTCTTGTGCTTTTCGGGCCATTTAGGTCTAACAAGGCCAAGACATTCAGGAGCGCAACCATGACTGATACACTCAAGCTGACGCTGGCGCAGTTGAACCCCACGGTGGGGGATTTTGCGGGGAACATTGCCAAAGCCGCCGAGGCCCATGCAGAGGCGGCGCTAGCAGGTGCAGATATGGTTGTGCTGCCCGAGATGTTTGTGACGGGATATCAAGCGCAGGATCTGGTGCTGCGGCCCGCGTTCACGCTGGATGCAATGGCGCATGTAGAAATGCTGGCGAAACAGTGTGACACGGGGCCAACGATTGGCATTGGTGCACCATTGTTAGAAGGGGATAAGCTGTATAACGCTTATTTCATTCTGCGCGGTGGAGAGATCACGGCGACCCTGCGCAAGCACGAACTGCCCAACACCCATGTGTTTGATGAACGGCGTTTGTTTGATGAGGGGGAAATCCCTGGGCCGTATTCGCTGAATGGCGTGCGCATTGGCAACCCGATTTGTGAAGATGCGTGGCATCCCGATGTACCAGAGGCGCAGGCCGAATCTGGGGCAGAGATTTTGGTCGTTCCAAATGGCTCGCCCTATTACCGCAACAAATTTGATCGGCGGTTGTCTGCCATGGTGGCACGTGTTGTCGAAAATGACATGCCGCTGGTGTACCTGAACATGGTCGGCGGACAAGACGATCAGGTGTTTGACGGCGGCTCGTTCGTGCTGAACCGTGGTGGCAAATTGGCGATGCAAATGCCGCTGTTTGACGAGGCGATTGCCCATGTGGATTTCGTACGCGGCGATCAGGGCTGGGAAGCCGTGGAGGGTGAAAAGATCGCCCACGTGGATGAGTGGGAGCAGGATTATCGTGTGATGACGCAGGGCCTGCGCGATTACATGGGAAAAACGGGTTTCAAGAAGGTTGTTTTGGGCCTGTCTGGTGGGATTGACTCAGCTATTGTGGCGACCATCGCGGCGGATGCGCTGGGACCAGAAAACGTGCGCTGTGTGATGATGCCGTCCGAGTATACGGCGCAAAGCTCATTGGATGATGCCAAGGAATTGGCGGCCAATCTGGGTGTGAAGCTGGACACGATTTCCATTGCCGAAAGCCGCGCGGCGGTGACCAACACCATGGCTCCGTTTTTCGAAGGCACCGAGCCTGATGTGACGGAAGAAAACATCCAGTCGCGTCTGCGGGGGCTGTTGCTGATGGCGCTGTCCAACAA
>CALLAV010000226.1 GCA_938001995.1 uncultured Amylibacter sp.
TTTCAGGGCTTTCATGGTCTTCTCGCATTCTTCAGGGTCATTGCCAGTAGGGGTGCCACCAAAAGCAGCCTCTGACTAGTCCCTGCACCTATTCAGCTGACGATCTCTGCTGTTTCGACAACAGCATGGAACAGGACATCAGTGCCTGCGGTAGCCCATTCCGGGCTGATTTCCTCGGCTTCGTTATGGCTTAGGCCATCGACGCAGGGGCACATGACCATCGCGGTGGGGGCCACATCGTTGATCCAGCAGGCGTCATGACCCGCGCCAGAGACGATATCCATATGGCTGTAACCAAGGCGTTCCGCCGCATCGCGCACCGCTTTCACGCAGCCTTCGTCAAAAGCGGGCGGGTCGAATTGGCCGACGATTTCGCAGGCGAAATCAACCTCGATATCGGCGCAAAGCTTGGGTGCCCGTTCCATCAATTCATCGACCATCCCGTTCAGCTTATCCAGCAGATGCGTGCGCATATCGACGGTGAAAACCACCTTGCCGGGGATGATGTTGCGGGAATTCGGGTAGACGTCGATGTGCCCAATCGCCCCCACCGCATTGGGTTGGTTCTTCATCGCAATCTCGTGCACCAGTTCGGTGATCAGCGCGAGGCCGCGCCCCGCGTTCTTGCGCATGTGCATCGGGGTTGATCCGGTATGGCTTTCCTTGCCCGTCACCGTGCATTCGATCCAGCGCAGGCCTTGCCCGTGGGTGACGACGCCGATGTCTTTGCCCTCGGCCTCAAGGATTGGCCCCTGTTCGATATGCAGCTCAAAGAAGGCATGCATCTTGCGATCACCGACCTTTTCGGTCCCCTTCCAACCAATCCGCTCCAGTTCATCACCAAAACGCTTGCCATCCGCATCAACCCGATCATTCGCCCAGTCAAGCGTATGCTTGCCCGCGAACACGCCAGACGCAAGCATCGCCGGGGCATAGCGCGTGCCCTCTTCGTTCGTCCAGTTTGTCACGACAATCGGATGCTTGGTCTTGATATCGAGGTCATTCAATGTCCGCAGAATTTCAAGGCCCCCAAGCACCCCCAAAACACCGTCATACTTCCCACCCGTCGGCTGCGTGTCAAGGTGGGACCCAACATAAACGGGCAACGCGTCCGGGTCGGCACCCTCGCGGCGTGCAAACATATTACCGATCTCATCGACACCCATGGTACAGCCCGCAGCCTCGCACCACTTTTGGAACAGATGGCGGCATTCGCTGTCTTCATCGGTCAAGGTCTGGCGATTGTTGCCGCCCGCAATGCCGGGACCGATCGTAGCCATCTCCATCAGACTGTCCCACAGGCGTTCGCCGTTTATACGCAGGTTCTCTCCGGGGGATGGCATGGCGGCTCTCCGACTTTATTTGACCAGTTGGTAAAATGAAGGCTAACAGAGGCGGATGGGCAGTCAAGTTTCCTGTGTAAATTTGTGGCATGCGCCTAACATTTTGACACAAGGACCCGTTTCGTTTGATGCTTGCCTTAAATTCCAGCAAAGAGTGTTCATGACCCAACCGCGTACCCGTATCCAACAAAAGAACCGGACCGTTATTCTGTCCGCCGGGCTTGATGTATTTTCCCAGTATGGGTTTCGTGGGTCTACGCTTGACCAGATCGCAGAAGCCGCAGGCTTATCAAAGCCAAACCTTCTTTATTACTTCGCATCAAAAGAGCTGATTTACACAGAACTTCTAAGCGAGCTTTTGTCCACTTGGCTTGACCCCCTGATCGCGATGAATGACGCAGGTGACCCAGTGGAAGAAATTCTTGGCTATGCGAAACGCAAACTAAGCATGAGCCGCGACTACCCACGCGAAAGCCGCCTGTTTGCAAATGAAATTTTGCAAGGTGCGCCGCGCATTTCGGCCTCGCTTCACGGCGAGCTGAAAGACCTTGTTGCAGAAAAGGCAAAGGTCATTCGCGGCTGGCAGGCTCATGGCAAAATCGCAGATGTAGACCCGTACCACCTGATCTTTTCAATCTGGTCACTTACCCAGCACTATGCCGATTTCGACGTTCAGGTGCAGGCCGTCTTGCCAGTGGACGACGCGTTCCCCGGTGCAGAGGCGCATCTAGAGCATATGCTGCGACGCACACTGGCGGTCTAGCCGGGAACGAAATTGTACAACCGCAGTTTCTCCTTTCAAGCGACAGGAGAAACCAAATGACCTACACACTGACCCTACAACATATCAAACCCGTCACGCATGACACGTACCAGCTGACATTTGACCGGCCCGCCGATTTCGACTTTGAAGCAGGACAAGCCACGCATTTCGCACTAGACCAGGAAGGCTGGCGGGACGAGGATCGGCCATTCACAATGACATCGCTGCCAGATCAAAAAGACAAGCTTGAGTTTGTGATCAAATCCTATCCTAGCCATGACGGCGTGACAGAAAAGGTCCCAAACCTGAAAGCCGGGGATCAGGTGATTGCTGATAACACGGCAGGCGCGATCACGGACCATGGCCCCGGTGTCTTTATTGCAGGGGGCGCAGGGATTACGCCATTTATCGCCATCCTGCGCAGCCACGCAAAGATGGGCGAAATGGATTGTCACCTCATCTTTGCCAACGAAACTGACAAGGATATCATCCTGCAAGAAGAATTCGACCAAATGGCCGGATTGAAAACAAGCTATCTGGTGTCGGGCCAATCTGACACGGCACACATCAGCGGTAAGCCGGACAAAGATATGCTGTCTAAACTGATCGCAGATTTTGACCAGACATTCTATGTCTGCGGCCCCGGTGACATGGTCGACGCTGTGCGGTCATCACTCAAAGACCTTGGCGCAGCAGAAGACAAAATTATCACCGAGGACGGTTGGTAATCAGTGATTGCGCAACGCTTTGATCAGGTCGGCTTTGTTCATGTCAGAGCGACCGCCGATATCAAGTTCTTGGGCCCGCGTATACAACTCATCGCGGGTCCACTCTTCGTACGCTGACGCCTTGCCCCCCTGTTCGGATGGGTTCTGATCATCGCTTGCCTGCGCATTCGCTATGCGCGCGGCTTTTTCCTTTGACGCGCCGTCCTTGCGCAGCGCCTCATATGTCTCATCGTCTTTGATTGACGGGCCGTGATCCTTGTTCATTGGAATCTCCTTTAAAAGGCGAAACCCCGGCCCGTTGAAATTTGTTCCCTACTCTGCCGCGACCGCACCAGGATTATTTGGGTGCGTTGTCCAGTTGGCGTATTCCTTTTCAACTACCTTGCCCGTGCGCGGATCAACCGTGCCGGGGGCCATCTGCTCCATCGTGATGCAGTCCTGCACCGGGCAGACATCGACACAAAGATTACAGGCGACACATTCCTCATCAATCACCGTAAAGGTCCGGTCTTCGGACATGGCAATCGCTTGGTGGCTGGTGTCTTCGCAGGCCGCATAGCAGCGCCCGCAAGAAATGCAGCTGTCCTGATTGATCTTGGCTTTCGCCACATAGTTTAGGTTCAGATACTGCCAATCGGTGACATTCGGCACGGCCATGCCGATGAAATCTTGGGTGCTGTTATAGCCCTTTTCGTCCATCCATTGCGACAGTCCACTGATCATCTCTTGCACCACTTTGAACCCATAGGTCATCGCCGCCGTACAAACCTGCACGTTGCCACAGCCTAATGCCATAAACTCAGCCGCGTCGCGCCATGTGGTGATGCCGCCGATACCACTGATCGGCAGGCCGTGCGTTTCACTATTCCGGGCGATTTCGCTGACCATCGACATTGCGATCGGTTTCACCGCTGGGCCACAATACCCACCATGAGAACCTTTACCGTCGATGGATGGCTCAGGTGACATGTTGTCTAAATTCACGGATGTGATCGAGTTAATCGTGTTGATCAAACTGACCGCATCTGCGCCACCGCGCTTTGCCGCAGCGGCAGGTTTGCGCACATCTGTAATGTTGGGCGTCAGTTTTACGATGACGGGTTTGTCGTAGTATTGCTTGCACCAGCGGGTGACCATTTCGATGTATTCTGGCACTTGACCAACAGCCGCGCCCATGCCGCGCTCTGACATGCCGTGCGGGCAGCCAAAATTCAACTCGATCCCGTCTGC
>CALLAV010000227.1 GCA_938001995.1 uncultured Amylibacter sp.
CGCTTCAATCGCTTTGGGGCCATCAGGTGTGTCGATCATCGTGCCTTCTACGAAACAAGCCACATTCGTATTATCAAACGTCAGATCGCTGGCCGAGACACCCGTAAGGGTCAAAGACCCACCCATCGCTGTGTTGTCAGAAAAATCACCAACAGACTGGTTTAGAATGCCATCATCCGCAAGATCGGCACGCAGTTCAGACAGACCTGTGTAATAGGCGCTTAGGTCGAGGAAATCGTTGTTGGTTTGATCGCCATCGCCAATGTCTTGCCCAGTGCCTGTGTTGAAATCCGTGATAATGTCATCGCCGTCACCGGGCGCAAAGGTAAACGTGTCAAACCCGTCGCCACCCGTGATAACATCGTTGTCCGCGCCACCTGCGATCGTGTCATTGCCCGTACCACCGTCAATCGTATCGTTGCCAGTACCACCAAGAATGCTGTCGTTGCCGCCATTCCCTGAAATGCTGTCATTGCCTGCGCCGCCGTCCAGTACATCATCACCTGCAACACCTGCTGGCACACCGGATGTGGAATACTCCGCATCTGGCGGCGTCCCGATCATGGGCGAGGTCAGCAAGGACTGTGTTACGCCACCTGTGTCAGGGCCAGAAATTGTCCCGCTTAGCGTGTCACCGCCTTGGTTTTCCCAATACCGGATTTGGATTGTATAGGTTTCATTCGGGTCCAACTCCACATCGCCATAGCGCGTGGTTGTCCCTTGGTGAAAGTCGTTGTTCATATAGTCGAGCGTGCCGCCCGTCTGGTTGGCAAACTGCACAGGGTTGCCTGCACTGTCGAAAATCTGAATGGTCGAACCATCGTCCGATGATGTTGCCAAACGATACGTGCCGCCAGCCGTGGTGTTCAGAGTGGACGTGTAAATGACGCCAAAATTCTCGGGGTTAGCTGTGGTCCCACGAATCGTGTTTGTCAGCCCGCCTTCGTCGAAATCAGACACATAGCCAGATGCCGTACGCGTCCCAAGTTCGATATCAAACGCTTGACCCTGCGCAGACGTGAAATCGTAATCATAAGTTTCAAAGTGCCACGATCCCGGGACACCATTGTCGCCCGCAATAATGTCATCGCCATCACCAGCGTTGATTGTATCATCACCCAGACCGCCAGAAAGCGTGTCAGCGACCGTTGAACCGTTGAAAGTTTCATCGTTTTCCGTTGCCGGATTACTATTGCTGTTCGTTACCATCTATTTACCCACACTCATTATGAACCCTGCGGATACCCATCCGCGCAGGTTCCCCTACGTTTGACGTGTTTTGTCGGTGAACTGTGTCTGAAATGTGGTGATGATTAGGGTAATTTAAAGGTTTTTGATTTGAAAAGTTCAAAAATTGGGTGATTTTATGCGAAAAATCGTCTTTTTTACCGAACCTGCCGCAAAGCCTCGCTTACGGCCATGCCCGCGCTCATTGCCACGTTCAAACTGCGCGCTGCGCCAAACATGGGGAGTTTCACACGCGCATCGCAAAACGCATGCACCTCTTCTGGCACTCCTGCGCTTTCGCGGCCCATCAAGATCGTGTCGCCTGTTTGAAATTCGAAATCCCACAAAACATCTTCGGCGCGTGTGGTCATCAACACCACGCGCCCTGTGGTCGGCGCTGCCACAAACGCATCCCAACTGTCATGCCGCGTAAGATCGGCGATATCAGCATAGTCCATCGCGGACCGTTTCAATGACTTGATCGACAGGGGAAACCCACAGGGTTCAATGATGTCCAAAGGCACATCAAAACAAGCGGATAGACGAATCATAGCGCCCACATTGAGCGCAATATCAGGTTGGTACGTTGCCAGTCTCATGGCGTAGCGATAGCCTACTCTGGTGCGCGCGAAAAGCGAAAGACAGTGGAATTCGCCCACAAATCCAAGGCGCTATCCCCTTTTTGATCTGCCAAATAGGAATAGGCACGCCTTACGTTTGACGCAACGTAAACTCCAAACCAGCTATCTTGGGTAGTCTACTGAAACTGCTCGCACTGCACCACAATGGGGCAGGCACATAAGTGGAGGACTAAAATGACTTTTAAACTCGCACGTACCGCAGGCGCGATTATCGCCTTAACGCTTTCAACATCACTGGCCATGGCACAGGATTGTGTACCCTCAAAATGGGGGCCCGACGATGAACTCGGCGCGGCCAATTACAATTCACCCGAACGCACATTGGCGGCGTCCAAGCTGGTCAAAACGGGGAACACCCATCCGCTTGGCATTGTGGTTGATCCAAAGATGCCCGCTTTCCCACCTCGCACAACAACATTGCAAGTGGTCTCGCCCGGCCAGCACAACAACCGCAGCACGACACAGGATTTCGGCTGGGAGGCTTCATATAACGACGATCTTGCGCAACTGTGGTTTGGCACGGGTCCACAGCTCGATGGTCTGGGCCATTTGGGCGAACGGGGAATCTATTATAACTGCAACAACGCGATTGATTTTGTGAACATCACGGGTCTGAAAAAACTGGGCACGCATAACGTGCCGCCCATGGTCACACGGGGTGTGATGATCGACATGACCAAACACTACGGCGTGGACGCCATGGAAGGCGGGCAAGCTATCACGCCCGAAGACCTAAAAGCCGCGATGGATGCACAGGGCGTCACGATCAACGAAGGCGACGTGATCCTGTTCCACACCGGTTGGACAGACGCGAAACTTCAGGCGGAACCGTCCACATGGGTTAGCCAAGAACCCGGTCTGAACAATGCCGCCGCCAAATATCTGGCATCGTTTAATCCCATGGCTGTTGGGTCCGATACATGGGGCCTCGAGGCGGTTCCGCCCGCACCAGGGGACAAAGTGTTCTACGGGCACGTGGAATTGCTGAAAAACAACGGCATCTATATTCTTGAAACGATGAACACTGGGCGTTTGGCCAAAGAAGAGGTCAAAGAATTCATGTTCGTTCTGGGCCAAGCCCGCATCAAAGGCACGGTGCAAATGATCATCAATCCCGTTGCCATGTGGTAAAATCTAAACAGGCGCATCCCAAAAAGGATGCGCCATTTTCGTTTCAGGCCTGTTTATTCTCACCCTTAATTTGTGTATGCTTTCAATTCAGTAACAGCGCCTAAGGGCCATCACATGTGGAAGAACCAGGACATTCTGTCCCCTCAAGACGCTCAAGATTTCTTAGAAAATTCCCCAAAACCATGCGCTGTTTTTTACTCGCAATTCGGGCTCTTAGATGCTGCGCATTCCCAAAAACTGGATTTTGTTACCCACCTGACCTCGCTTTTCAATGCCGCTGACATTGATTGCCTATTGGTCAATGCAGACAATTTTGACGGCCCCACTGAGATTAGAAAAAACGATTATTGTATTTGGATGGTTGAACGGCCGCCCACAATCGCCCATCGACCAAATCAATTTCACGTTTTCCCCGCTTATTTGCATGGTTTTTGGTATTGTGACCCAAAGGGGCTCCGCAACAACTCTTCGATTTCAGATGCAACATTCAAGCCACACAAAATGAGCGGGCAATGGGCGCGCAAAGTCTTTGAGCGGTTGAACAAAAAATTTGTCGGAACGGGCCGCACTAAGTTTGAACAACCTCCGGCAAACACGCATCCGCCGCCAAATGGGTGTATCGCAATACCAGTACAGACTTTTGTAAAACCGACTTTTTATAAAACTTGGATACAATATCCTGAACTCATAAAGGAAACTTTGCGTACACGCGGAAATCGTCCAGTTGCGATCAAACCGCATCCCGGTCTGGGGTTAAAGGATTCAACGTTTATTGCGTCCCTGCATGATCCTGAAAATGGTGTTTTCGTGGAACCCTTTAACCTCCACGAGCTTTTGGCTGCGGCAGATTGCGTGGTCACACGCTGTTCAGCCGTTGCAATCGAGGCCGCTTTACACAAAACGCCAGCAATCGTCACAGGTGAGGTTGATTTTCACCACATAACTTCGCCTGTAAAAACCCTGTCTGAAATAGGGCCTGCGATTCATGCTGCCTTGGGCCAACATCGACCTTATGAGAAATATTTAACTTGGTTTTTTACCCAGCAGCTGTTTCAGCCACAAAATAACAGCCAGACAGCCAATCGACTGGTTGAATTGCTCGCGCTACCACCGAATCGCAAATAGGGTTTCTGCTCTTGCGACCGTTCCCATAACAATTTGTCACTATTCGCCGCACCGTGCGGCCTAAAGTCCGCTAGACGCAGCGCAAACGTATGTGTAGAACGCCCGAGACCGCTCGGATTCTGTCGAGCGGACCCAGTTAGAATGCCCACGCAAAAGTTGGGCAAGGCAAGGAGAAAAGCACGTGTCTCATGCTGATGAACCCGCAGGCAACCGCCGCGATTTCTTGTATGTTGCAACAGCTGCAACAGGCGCTGTCGTAACAGGCGCCGCCGTATGGCCGCTGATCAACCAAATGAACCCTTCCGCAGACGTTCAAGCGCTCGCCACCATCGAAGTAGACGTCGATGGCATTGAGCCAGGTTCGCAAATCACGGTTAAATGGCGCGGCAAACCCGTCTTTATCCGTCGCCGCTCTGCTGAAGAAATCGAAGCAGCCCGCGCTGTAACGCTTGCGGAACTGCCTGACCAAGGGTCTGAAAACGCCAATAAGCCAGGCACGGACGCGCTCGATGCGAACCGTACATTAGACGAAGATGGCGAATGGCTCGTGATGATGGGCGTTTGTACGCACCTTGGCTGTGTGCCTCTGGGCGATGCTGGCGACTTTGGCGGCTGGTTCTGCCCGTGTCACGGCTCTCACTACGACACAGCTGGCCGAATCCGTAAGGGCCCTGCCCCAACAAACCTTCCAGTGCCCACTGCCACGCTTGATGGCACAACACTGAAACTCGGTTAAGGAGAACAGATCATGGCTGGAATTCCACACGATCACTACGAGCCGAGCTCGAAACCCGAAAAATGGCTGCACAAGCGCCTGCCAATCGTTGGCTTGCTCTATGACACGTTGATGATTCCCACACCTAAGAACCTGAACTGGATGTGGATCTGGGGCATCGTTCTGACATTCTGTCTGGTGCTGCAAATCATCACAGGCGTTGTTCTGGTGATGCACTACACTCCACACGTAGACATGGCGTTCGACTCCGTTGAACACATCATGCGCGACGTGAATGGGGGCTGGGCCATCCG
>CALLAV010000228.1 GCA_938001995.1 uncultured Amylibacter sp.
CTAAAATCAGCCGCCAGTGCCAGTTGGATACCCGCACCAAAGGCCACACCTTCCACGGCGGCAATCACAGGAACCTTTAATTCTTGCCATGCCACAGTGGGGCGCTGAAATTTATTGCCACGATCCCCTTCGGTGCGTTCTGCCAATTCGGCCCTCATGCCATCAATGTCGGATGCAAACTGCATCAACGCGCTGGTGTCGATCCCTGCGCAAAAACACCCGCCGTTGCCATACATCACCACCGCGCGTACATCTTCGCGGTCTTGCAAGGATTCCCCCGCCGCCGCCAGTTCTTCAAAAAACACCGCGTCCAGCGCGTTTTTCTTTTCGGGACGGTTCAGTCGCACTTCCGCCACGTGGTCTTTGATCTCGATTTCCAAACGTTCATACATGGCGGCATCCTTTGTGTTGCTTGGGCGCAGTTTGCGCCAAAAACGCGACCCGCTAAACCCCTCTTGCAGATGACGTCGCGTTTGGATGAAAAAATGCGCCTGTACGTCGCTTTTTATCCTGACGCGGGACGGGTCGAACGCTACACAGCACAGGGGAAATAGGGACGACACAATGGCATTTCTTCTGGGCGTAGACACGGGCGGCACATACACGGATGCGGCGTTGATCGAGGACGACACAGTCATTGCATCCGCCAAATCGCTGACCACGCGGCACGACCTCGCCCAAGGGGTTGGCGCGGCGGTGCAGGCCGTTCTGGACCAATCCAAAGTCGCACCAGCGGATATCTCGCTCTCTTCGCTATCAACCACGCTGGCAACCAACGCACTGGTCGAGGGGCAAGGCGCGCGCGTGTGTTTGATCTTTGTCGGCTTCAGCGCCAAGGACATTGCGCGGCAAGGTTTGGACGAAGCCTTAGGCGGGGATCCCGTGATTTCAATTGCTGGCGGTCACACCCATTCCGGCAGCGAAGTGCAGCCGATGGACGAGGCAGCGCTGCGCGATGCTTTGGCGGCCCTTGAAGGGGATGTGTCAGGCTTTGCCGTTGCCAGCCAATTCGCCACCCGCAATCCAGAACACGAGGTCAAAGCGCGCGATATTATCCGTGAAACAATGGGTGCACCTGTAACATGCTCCCATGAATTAAGCGCCAAGCTAGGTGGCCCAAAACGCGCCATGACGGCCGTGTTGAACGCGCGGCTGATTGGGATGATCGACCACCTGATCGGTGCAACAGAGGATCATTTACACTCTATCGGGATAACCGCGCCAATGATGGTGGTGCGCGGTGATGGTGCGTTGATCAGTGCTGAAATGGCCCGTGAACGACCGATTGAAACGATCCTGTCGGGACCAGCGGCTTCGATTGTCGGGGCGCGGTGGCTGACGGATGAAACCGATGCCCTTGTGTCTGATATTGGCGGGACAACCACGGACGTGGCCGTCTTGCGCGATGGCCGCCCGATGATCGATCCGCAAGGGGCGCGGGTTGGCGGGTTCCGCACTATGGTCGAAGCAGTTGCCATGCGCACATCTGGTCTTGGCGGGGATAGCGAAGTGCATGCTGCACGCGATGGTTTGCAAGGCGGTCTTCGCCTTGGCCCACGCCGTGTGTTGCCTGTATCACTGGCTGCGCAACAGTTTCCAGAAGTGGTGTTGCCCGCGTTGGAGCGCCAAGTGCGTGCTGATCGACTCGGTGAATTTGACGCGCGGTTTGTTGTGCCGATCCGGCATTCGGGCCATGCCCCGACGGGTCTGTCAGAACGCGAAACGCGGGTTTTACAACGTGTTGGCGACCAGGCTTGGGAAATGGGTAAACTGCTGACCAACCGCATGGAAAGTGCTGCGCTCAAAACGTTGGTTGCGCGCGGATTGGTGATGATTTCCGCCGTCACACCGTCCGATGCAGCCCATGTTACGGGTATCCTTAACAGTTGGGATGCGGATGCTGCCCTTGCTGCGCTCGACCTGTTTTCACGCCAACGCAATGGGGCGGGGCATCGCATTGCTGCAACCGCGCAAGAGATGGCGAAAGCGGTGATTGATCAGGTCACCGCGCAAACCTCTGAAACGCTGCTGGATGCAGCTTTTGCCGAGGATGATACAGATTTTGGGGTTCCATCCGATGATCTCGCCAAACATATCCTTAGCCGTCGTGGCATGGCCCACCATCGCGGGCTTGTGGCGATTGATGTCGGGTTGAACCTGCCTGTGATCGGCCTTGGTGCGTCTGCGCCCAGCTACTATGGCGCAGTTGGCGAACGGTTGTCGACGCGCATGATCTTGCCAAAATATGCGGGTGTTGCCAACGCCATTGGTGCGGTGGTCGGGCAAATCTCTATGCGCAAGTCAGGGCAGATTACCAGCGCAGGGGAAGGGCGGTTTCGCGTGCATTTCCTTGACGGGCCAAAGGATTACAACGATCAGAATGTGGCTTTGTCAGAACTGGAAGCCCACCTGTCAGACACCGCCAAAGCCGATGCAATAAGCTCGGGTGCAGAAGGTATTCGGCTGCGTGTGGAAAAAGACATTCGCACCGCAAATATTGAGGGCAAAGACGTGTTTGTTGAAGCAGATATCACCGCAATTGCGTCGGGTCGCCCAAGGATCGCTGACTAGTCTTCGCTGGACTTCTTCTCAATTTGTCCGCCCTCCGCCTCAAGCACTTGGGTGAGGTTCGACAGGAAACTCGTGTACAGATCTTCGTTCACGGCCTTTGCTCGTTCGATGTAGGCTTTGTTTTGCAGGTTTGGCACGTCTGGGTCCCAGACCTCGGCCAATTCTGACAGCGCATGGCGGTCTGCTTCAAAGAAATGTTCCCGCGCACGCTCTGCATCAAATTCGGACCAGCCCATCCCTTGCAGCATGTATTTCCCTGCGCGAAGCGAGCTGTCAAAGCTTTCTCGTATGATTTCATTCGCGCCTGCGTGGAACAATTCATAGGTGTGGTTACGATCATAGGCGCGAGCGATGATAAATAGGTCAGGGCGCTGTTTGCGCGCATATCCAACCAACGTGTTTGCCGCTGCGCGATCATCCACAGCGACCACTAATATTTTCGCAGTTTGCAGACCCGCTGCTTGCATCAAATCAGGGCGGGTCGGGTCACCAAAATAGCCTTTCACCCCAAAGCGGCGCATGGCGTCCAGTTGATCAATTTTGCGGTCAATCACCACGGTTTTGATCCCAACGGCCAGTGCCAAGCGGTTTACGATCTGACCAAATCGGCCAATGCCAACGATGATTACCGTGCCTTCTTCGTCAATTTCGTCTGCGTCACGATCCTCGGTCCCGTCGTCCATTTTATGGGTCAAACGGTCGAACACGATAAACAATAGCGGCGTCAACAGCATGGAAAGGGCCACGATCAACGACAATTGTTGGGACAGCGTATAGGGAATGACGTTGGTTTGGATGGCCGTGGACAGCATCACAAAGCCGAACTCACCTGCCTGCGCAAGCGACAGCACAAACAGCCACTGATCACGGCCCTTGAGTTTGAATAAAATGCCAAGACCTGCCAGAATCGCGCCCTTGATCGCCATCACTGTAATGGTCATGCCAAGGATCCCGACAAGGTTCGCAGTGAGGACTTTGAAATCAATGCCCGCGCCCACCGTTATGAAAAACAGCCCCAACAGCAGGCCTTTGAA
>CALLAV010000229.1 GCA_938001995.1 uncultured Amylibacter sp.
GTTTGCACCGATGTGGTGATCCGCGCCCTGCGTGACGCGCACGGGATCGATCTACAAGAACGCGTTCATCGCGACATGAAAGCAAACTTTGCGTCCTATCCAAAAAAACTGGGGCCTCAAACGTCCTGACACCAACATAGATCACCGCCGCGTCCCCAACCTACGCCGCTATTTCGAACGCCAAGGCGCATCTTTCCCGCTCAGCAGTGACCCGACCGCATTCAAAACTGGCGACATCGTGTCATGGAACCTGCCAAACAACCTCACCCACATCGGCGTGGTCTCTGCCAATAAAACCGCAAGCGGTACGCCGTTGATCATCCACAACATCGGCAGCGGAACGCGCGAACAAGACATCCTGTTCTTGTTTGAAATTACAGGCCACTATCGACTGAATCAGTGAATCTTCACCAACTTTAACGACCAACTGCCACGCGTACCAAAGGTGGTGGACGTGCGAAGGTTGTATTTACCCGTCGTAAAAGAATAGCTGCTGGAAGACTTTCGATTGGATTGCTTGAAGGTCGTCGTGAAACCACCATTTTGCTTTTTCGTGCTGTACTTTGCAGTATATCCGGCGCCGTTGTTTACATAATCGTGCGCCACGAGTTTGCGGCGCATCGTACATTCGCCCACAACATATTGACAGTCATAAGGCTTGTAGAAAATCTTACCTGGTTGAGCGCCGCGGTTGTCCCCCCAAGAATAAGAAGTTAAACGCCCTTCTTTGTCGTAGCGGCGTTTTTCCCAATAGGTTTTACCCGCATTTGTTTTACCCGCGCGGTTCACAACGTAAAACCGCCCACGTTTCCCCACAAAGGTATCTGTAAAAACCAAACCATCGCTGCGCTTGTATGTCATCTTTGTACCAACAGGCATTTTTGCAAATTCAATCCCGTTGTTTTCAGCAAGTGCCGCTTGCGGGACAACAAACATTGCAGCAAGTGTGGCTATTGTTTTGAATTTTGTCAGCTTCATAAAATACGCTCCTTGTGATGACCTAAAAATAGTCTGTTTCAAACAGGAGTAACAACCTAAAAGTGTATGAACTTATGGGTCATTTCATTGCCACCGCAGGGGTCAACTCCCGTAACAGCTTACGTTTCATCGCGCGGGGATAATCCGCGTAACTGTTTGCGGTTTCCACAAAAGCAAACGGTCCTCCGATCACTTGGCTTTCAAAGAAGCTCACAGGATCAGGGCTGGCCCCAGTGATCACCAATCCATTGATCGTCACGCCTTTGCTGCCGATCAGCCGGGCAATGGGGGCCACTTGTGTCCCCGCATTTGCGATCCCATCCCCTGACACATCAATCACCTGTCGGCGGCACTGATCCGCCGCAGCATTGAACATCCCATCCGCATGGATCAGCGCCTCCGACACGGCCGTGTCTGCCATCCAAAACCCACGTGACTGTGCCGTAAACGCCTCTACAAAGCGCACAATCCCAGCCTTGCCCTCAATCCGTTGCCACGGCACTGCTTGTCGCTGCTGACCCTCGCCGCCCCATTGCGTAACTGTCACCATCAATCCGCCTGGCATCCATTCAATCAATTGGCGCACTTCCTCATCCAAAAACGCGCTCGCAATTCCATCGCGCATTAAAGCGTATTCATCGCGGTCCACAGACCGCGACACATCGAGCGCTATTACCAGCGCCACTTCGCAGGCCACGACCGCACGCGCCATCAACAGCCAGATCAAAAAGGGCAGGGCGATCCGCTTCATTCCATCACTCCCGCAAACTTTGGAACCAGCTCGCGCAGCAATTTGCGTTTCATCGCGCGGGCATAATCCTCAAACCCGCCTGCGGTTTCAACAAAGCTCTCTGATCCGACAATCACATTGGCATGGAAATAGGCGCTCAACTCCGCGATATCTTGTTGCGCGATCACCAAACCGTTCACCGTGATCCCATCCGCCCTTAACCGCGCCTGCACATCTTGCGGTCGCAGTCCGACATTGTTCTTCCCATCGCCAGACACATCAATCGTCTTCTTCGCGCATCGCCGCGAGGCGAGCGCATCCGCCCCCGCCAGCAGCGCATCACCCAATCCCGTTGACTGGCTTTCGCGATTGCGCTGAACGGCGGCAACGGTATCGGCCACTGCGGCTAATTCTGCCTCGGAGGTGATTTTGGTCCAATTGACCCAATACCACTGATAGGTGCGGTTTCCGAATTCAAAGATAAAAATCTCAACCTCGGATCCAGTCGGCGCAACGATCCAATCGACGACCTCTGGATCGCGCAGGGCCGCCACAATCCCATCACGCTGCAATTCATATTCACGTGTGGACACGCTTGCAGACACATCGACAGCCAAGACCAAGGCTTGACGACAGGCCGCCGCACTTTGCGCCATACAGATCACCGCCAAACACAGACCAATGCCCCAATTCAAACGCCAACACCCCAGCTTTTTGTTTTTCAAATATCCATATCCCCCAACCGTCACAGTGCCTTACTCCAAAGAAGAGACCTGTTTCGTCACCTCACGGATCAGTTTTTTGCGGATTTTTTCGGGGTAGTCGTTAAAGCCAAAGGACGGAATGACAAAGCTGTTGGGCCCCGCAATCACCTTATCGCGGTAGTATTCTGTCAATTGCGAGGTTTCCCCTTCGATGGACAGGCCATTGATCACAAAACCCGCTGCGGCCAAAGCCCCGTTTATGTCTTCTGGGGGGGCTCCTTCGTTGGATTTACCATCCCCTGATACGTCAATCACTTTGCGTTCGCAGTCCGCCACTGCACCAAATTGGTTGGCGGTAAAGGCCAGCGCCTCACCGATCCCGGTGGAAAAATTCCGCCAGGCGCGGGGCACGGCTTCGACCTTGTCCGCAAGAGCATCTGCGTGCGCTACGGTTTCCACCCGCGTCCACGGGATTACGACGGATTGGCGGGATTGACCCGACCAATGCACAACCATGACTGCGGCCTTTTCGGACACCAGCGCATCTGCCACCAGCCCATCGCGCAGCGCTGCTGCCAATCCGCCCATTTGCAATTCGTATTCACGCGCATCCACAGATCCAGACACATCCACCGTCAAGGCCAAGGCAACGCCACACGCCGCTGCTGGGGCAGGGGCCAGCGCAATCCCCGCACTGACCAAAGCTGATGAAATTAGCCGCAAGGTCTTCGTCCCATGATCCGTTTAGACCACGCTAGCGGTTGAAATCGCGCTTCACAACTGTCGCGCTGTTCAAGCCTTTGTCAGATCGGGCTCTAAAACGAGGATTGGAACCCAACGTTCATGTTCAGGTTCTTTGTGGAATAGATGTCGATGGTGGAGTCTTTGCGGCTGGCGGTGACGCTGACTGTTGGGGAAAACCCGTAGTAGCTGACGCTTGGGAACAGCACAGATACGGTTCCGCTCAGGCGCTCATCCACGCGCCCAACGCCACCAACGGCAAGACGCGTGTAATCCGTTTTGTCATAAGACATTGAAAACGTAGGTGTAATCCCCATCTTCATTGGCTTGGCAGTATAGGACACCCGCGCGCCCTTCACATCTGTTTCCACCAAATTGCTGTCAGATGCCGTGTCCCGCAGCGTGATACCGTAAGACAACCGCGCCTTGTTTTTAAGGCTGTGGACCATGTCCAAATCAAACGACTTGATCGTGGCAGAGGATGTAGCGTTGTCCAAGCGATTTTGTCGCTCCACAGCAAATCGCGCGCGCGCCATCGTATTTTTAGAAAACCCATAGTCTTGGCCCACTGAAATGCGCCCGAAATTAGAAAGTGAATTGCCACCATACCAACTGCGCCCAAGGGCTGCGTCTAACCGCGTAGATCCAAAGCCGACACCTTTGAAATCGGGGCGAAACAGGGTCACACCGGCCTGAACTTCTAACGCTGCATAGGCAAAATCGGACCCTTTCAGCCCAGACCCCAGCGCTTTGGCCTTGCTCGACAACACATATTGCGTGGTCGTGCCCTTTACACCGAACCGCAATAGGGTCGTGTCCGAAACGGGCTTGCGATAGGTGGTATGAAATCCAAATCGTATGCCAGTGCCTGAATGGGGCTGACCCGAAGAGGGCACACGAAAGGGGAGGCCAGCGATAACGATTTCATCGTTGGTGGACCCGTTGTTGATGTTTGATGTGGGGAAAATCGCAAAATCCAGTTGGGTGCGCACTGGTTTTACCCGCCGCACAAACTGAAAATCCTTTACCGCAGCTTTTCGGGCTTTCTCGTTCGGAGCGTTGTGTTCAGCGCGGCGCAACCAGAACTGGGCTAACCCTTGGGATCCATTGGCAAAGTGGCTCTTGGCGATCAAATGGGCCGCGTCAAATTTATGCCCGTCAGCCTCGGCTTTCTTAAAGGCCGCTTTCCCTGCCTTCACGGCCTCGGGATTGCGGTTCATATTCTTTAGAGCCATTGCGCGTAAGAAAGCAGCCTCGAAATCATCGGGGGAGCGCTTGGCCAATGCGTCAGCCACTTGCAACGTGATATGCGGCTTGTTTGCTTGAAGGGCGCGCCACGCAACTTGGCGCGCTTCTTCAGGGGATAATGTGCGCGTATCGGCCATGCCAATGGTGCTGGCAAATCCAGCCACGAGCACACT
>CALLAV010000230.1 GCA_938001995.1 uncultured Amylibacter sp.
GCAGCCGCTTCGAGTTCTTGCGCTTGCTCATCGGACACGGATGCCATGATGATCAAAATGCAATCCGCCCCCCATGCGCGTGCTTCGGCCACTTGGTAAGTGTCATACATGAAATCCTTGCGCAAACAGGGCAGGGTGCAGGCGTTACGTGCTTCGGTGAGGAATGCAGGCGCGCCTTGGAAGGACGGTGTATCCGTAAGGACAGACAGGCAGGTTGCGCCACCTTCGGCGTAGGCTGCTGCGAGCGTCGCTGGATCAAAATCCTCGCGGATCAGGCCTTTGGACGGGCTGGCCTTTTTGATTTCGGCAATCAGACCGTATCCGCCTGATGTGCTGGCTGCGCGCAGGGCTTCGGTAAAACCACGCGGTGGTGTTTGATCAGTTGCAAAGGCCTCAAGCTCTGCCAAGGATACCTCTTCTTTAGCTTTCGCCACTTCTTCAAGCTTGTAAGCCTTGATTTTCTCTAAGATATCAGCCATTTGCAGCCTCCGTTGTGATCCGCGCCAGTGCTTCTAGTTTTTGTTGTGCTGCGCCACTGTCGATGCTGTGTGCGGCCATTTCTGCGGCTTCACTCAGGCTGTCGGACTTGCCTGCAACAACTAGTGCCGCTGCGGTATTAAGCAAAACTGCATCGCGGTAGGCAGATTTCGCGCCACCAAGCAGATCGCGCAAGGCATCAGCGTTTTGCGTTGGCGAACCGCCCACAATGTCCTCGAACGGATGCACAGGCAAGCCCGCGTCCTCGGGCGAGATTTCCGCATCCGTCACCGCGCCATTTTCCAGCTTGGCAACCCAAGTCGGCCCCGCAATCGAGATTTCATCCGTTCCATCGGATCCATGCACCAACCATGCTTTTTCCGACCCAAGTTCTAGCAAAACTTCGGCCATGGGGCGGATCATCTCGCGTGAAAAAGCACCCGTCAGCTGGCGTTTGACGCCAGCAGGGTTGGTCAGGGGGCCAAGGATGTTAAAAATTGTCCGCGTCCCCAGTGCCTGACGGGCAGGCATCACATGGCGCGTGGCGGGGTGGTGCATTGGGGCCATCATAAAGCCGATACCGCAGTCGTTGATCGCCTTTTCCACCACGTCGGGGCCAACCATAACCTGCACCCCAAGTTCGCCGAGCGCATCGGCCGTGCCTGATTTTGACGACAAGTTACGGTTGCCGTGTTTTGCCACAACGACGCCCGCACCTGCGGTCACAATCGCCGTGGCTGTGGAAATGTTCAGTGTGGATTTTCCGTCGCCGCCCGTGCCAACGATGTCCATCGCACCTTCTGGCGCTTTGACAGCGTTGCATTTGGCGCGCATGACCGCGGCGGCGGCGGCGTATTCGGCAACGGTTTCCCCGCGCGTTCGCATCACCATCAGCAAGCCGCCGATTTGTTCGGGCGTCGCGTCACCGTTCATGATGATCTCAAAGGCTTCGCGGGCCTGCGCACCACTAAGCGGCGCATCAATTGCAGCGGCAATCAGGGTTTTTAACTGGTCGCTCATGCGTGCTCCACTGCCATATCAAGGAAGTTCTTTAACAACGCATGGCCGTGTTCGGATGCAATGCTTTCGGGATGAAACTGCACGCCGTGGATCGGCAGTTCGGTATGGCGCAGTCCCATGATTGTTCCGTCTTCCAGCCACGCGGTGGTTTCCAAACAGTCTGGCAGGGTTTCCTTTTCGACCACCAGCGAATGGTATCGCGTCGCGTCAAATGGGGTCGGCAGACCCTTAAACACAGAAGTATCATTGTGGTGCATCGCGCCCATCTTGCCGTGAACGATTTCATGGCATCGCACAACTTTGCCGCCAAAAGCCTGTCCAATGGTCTGATGCCCAAGGCAAACACCCAATAGCGGGATTTTCGCCTCTGCGGCGGCCATTGTAAGGGGCAAACAAATGCCTGCCTGATCAGGATCGCAGGGACCAGGGGAGAGCATGATCATATCCGCGCCCATACCCATCGCGTCTTGAACGGTGATTTCGTCGTTGCGTTTCACCACAACATTCGCGCCCAATTCACCGACATAATGCACCAGATTATAAGTGAAGCTGTCATAATTATCGATCAAAAGCAGCATATTGCCTGTCCTAAGTCTTTGTGAATTTGGGGGTGATCCCGCGTGTTTTGTGCGTTATACATTGCTCATGGGCGTGGTCCGAGGTCAAGAGCAGGACCTTAAGAAAACACACGCTGTTCACAGGCAAAGAGGCACCAGATGGCAATTGGTGGGAAAACCCTAGGAATCGTATCTGGCTTGACGGTTGGATTGACCTCTGGCGTCATTCTGGCGGCATTGAATCCAATTGTTCCGACAAAAGGCGATCCAGCCCAGACGCAACCGATTGAAGAAGCGAGGATTGCACCTGCGCCAGAGCAAACTTCAGAGCCTGCTTTGCCAAAGCTGAGCATGGTGGATACTACACCAGACGCGGAGCCAGTCACCGAAGAAGCGCCTATTGCAGAGGTTGAAGCCGAAGTCGAAGTGGCAGAGCCCGAGGTTTCCGAACCAGTCGTCGAAGAATCAGAAGCCATAGAACCAAGCATAGAGCCGACGCAAACGGCAGAAGTTGAAACGCTTGATCCGATTGAAGAGCCGACCACTGAACTGGCGATGGTTTTGCCCGAAAACAGTGAAACGGCGGATGTTGATGCGGCCCCTGAACAGCCTGAAGCGGCGTCAAATGATGACCAGCCGATTGTGTCCACCGAACCCGCTGCGGCGGTAGAATTGGCGGAACCAACACTCGACACACAAAGCCCCGAGGTAGACACGACTGAGATTGCAAAGGCAGATCCCGTCGAAGTTACTTCCGTGGCAGAGGCAGAACAAACCCAAGAGCCAACAGCGCTATCGCCTACTGAAACGGTTGTCGCATCTTTGCCGACGATACAGGATCCAGAACAACCCAAACCAGCCGTTGCAGTGGTAGAAGACCCAGCAGAAGAGGAAAAGCCGAACACCTCTGGCACGTTCAAAACCACAGGCGGTTCGATAATCACGCGCGGGTCAGGTTTGCCAAAGATTGGCGAAAACGAAGGAACGGGCCTTGCGTCTATTGGCACGGGCACGGGAAGCCGTTTTAAAACCATCGGCGACAGCGCCAAGATCACGGGTGAGACCGCGACGGACGCAGAACCTGATGTGGGTGCGTTGGTGCGCAACGCAAATGAGTTCCCTGTGACAGACGAGCCGCTGATGTCGGTGATCCTGATTGACGATGGGAAAATTGCGCCCCAACTGCCAAGCCTGCAAAAGTTGAACCTGCCGCTGACCATCGCGATTTCCTTGGATGATGCAGATGCGAACACCCGCGCCGAAAAATACCGAAATGCCGGGTTTGAAGTGCTGGCGATGACGCCGCGCAATGTGAAATTGTCCCTTTCTGGTGGGCAAACAAATGACCAAGTGGCCGCGTTGCTGGATCAATACTTTGATATCATGCCTTCGGCTGTGGGTCTGATTGACCGTCCCTCTGCGAACTTGCAAAAGGATCAACGTCTGTCACGGGCCGTGGTGAAACATTTTGCCAAAACAGGCCATGGGTTGGTGACTTATGCGGGTGGTCTGAACGGGACCAAACGTGTGGCCGATCAGGAAAACGTATCGAGCGGCGCGGTGTTCCGTTTCTTGGATAAGTCGGGCGAGGCGGGGCTGATTGTGACGCAACAGCTGGATCGCGCAGCCCGTGAAGCACGGTCCAAAGGGGCAGTGATTGTGATGGCAACGCCCTCTGCTGCAACGCTTGGCACGCTTGTTGGCTGGAGCCTTAGCTCAAAGGCGCGCGCCGTGACGTTGGCTCCTGTGTCCGCAAGTCTGTTAAAGAACTAAGGCGTAGCCTTAAAGGTTGCCCCCCGAAGACACAAAATCCTTCGCGTCCTGCGCCGCTTTGCGCAAAGCATTGGATTTATTCACAGTTTCTTGGAATTCCGCTTCGGCGTCGCTGTCATAAACCACACCGCCACCCGCCTGAATGTACAGGGTCTGATCCTTTAGCACGGCCGTGCGCAAAGCAATTGCAATGTCCATTTCACCATTGGCCGAGAAATACCCACAGCCGCCGCCATAAACACCGCGTTTCTCTTTTTCCAGCTCGTCGATGATCTCCATCGCGCGCACTTTGGGCGCACCTGACACGGTTCCCGCTGGCATACCCGCCAGCAAAGCAGAGAGCGCGTCGTGTTCGTCTGACAATTCACCAACCACGTTTGATACGATGTGCATGACGTGCGAATAGCGCTCGATAATAAACTTCTCGGTCGGATGGACCGTGCCAACTTTGGCGACGCGGCCCACATCATTGCGCCCTAGATCGAGCAGCATAAGATGCTCTGCCAATTCCTTTGGATCGCCCAGCAAGTCGGCTTCCAAAGCGCGGTCTTCGGCTTCGTCTTTGCCGCGATGGCGTGTGCCAGCGATGGGACGGATGGTGACTTCGTTGTCTTTCAACCGCACAAGGATTTCTGGGCTGGCACCCACCACTTGAAAGCCGCCAAAGTTAAAGAAAAACATGAACGGGCTGGGATTGGTGCGTCGCAATGCGCGATACAGGCTGAACGGAGGCAGTTTGAAATCCTGTGCCCAACGTTGGCTTGGAACCACCTGAAAAATGTCGCCGGCTTTGATATAGTCCTTGGCCTTGGCAACCATGTCGAAATATTCGTCTTTGGTCGTGTTTGAAACGGGTTCACCCACGGATGTTTCAATATCTGCAATCGGGGCCGCTGTTGGCGCAGGGCGTTCCAGATCACGCACCGCATCCATCACCCGCTCTGCTGCTTGGTTATAGGCCGCGCGGGCCGACAATCCACCAGACACCCAAACAGGCGACACAACTGCGATTTCGCCTTTCACACCGTCCACCACGACCACCACAGAGGGGCGCATCATCACCGCATCAGGCAGGCCGAGCGGATCTGGGTTCACATCTGGCAGATGCTCCACCTGACGGATCATGTCGTAGCCAAGATAGCCAAACAGCCCCGCCGCAATGGCAGGCAGATCGTCTGGCAGATCAATATGGCTTTCGTCCAGAACAGCGCGCAGGGCGGCCAGCGGGTCCGTGTCCATCGGCTCGAACGCTTGCGCATCAAAACGGGCTTGGCGGTTTATCCGTGGTTTGTCGCCGTGGCACTGCCAGATCAGATCAGGCTTAAAGCCGATACAGGAATAGCGCCCGCGAATTTCACCGCCCGTCACACTTTCCAACATAAAGCTGTCTTTTTGCGCCTGCGCCAATTTCAGCATCAGGGACACAGGCGTATCGAGGTCCGCGACCAACCGCGTGTAAACGACCTGATTCAGGCCCTCATTGTGCTTGGCTTCAAACGCTTCAAAGGCGGGGACCAGCGTGCTCATCAGTAGGCCGCTGGCGCGCCGCCAGTCATCTGCAAGTTCACTTGATTGATGATGTTGCGATCTAGGGTTACGCCTGCTTCGGATTGCAGCGCATCAGAGTAGTAATCCAGAATATCGAGCGAAATCTGCGCATTGATTTGTTGGTTGATACGGTCCAACGCGACATCATTGCCGTCCTGATCGGGATCGAAATCCGTGATGTTGGTAAGGCGCACAACAGCCACGGCATCGCCAGATTCGATTACAGACACATCGCCGAGTTCCATTTCGAACACTTGGGACACGCCAGAAGGGGGCAATGCTTCGATAAAGCTGGTACGGTTGATGCCGTCCACGGCGGTCAAATCGATGCCGACAA
This sequence comes from uncultured Amylibacter sp., assembly GCA_938001995.1. Taxonomy (GTDB): domain Bacteria; phylum Pseudomonadota; class Alphaproteobacteria; order Rhodobacterales; family Rhodobacteraceae; genus Amylibacter. Next base: position 5,713 of record CALLAV010000230.1, read on the forward strand.
AGGACAAATCACCGCCTGCTTCCAGACCGGGTTTGAACCGTTCGGCCAATTCTAACAAAGCTTCTTTGGTTTTGACGGCTTTGAAATCTTCAACCAAACGCTCGCCTACATCGGCTTGTGCGATCTGTGCGGGCTCTTCGATGCCATCAAGGCGGATGGCAAACACGCCACCATCGCTCAGGTCCAAAACCTCGGCAAAATCGCCTTCTTGTACAGCCTGTGCCGCTTGACGGAATTCGTCATAGCCTGCCAGTGGATGATCGCTTTGGGCGTGGAAGTCGAGTGTGCCAACTTGCAGACCCGAGATTTTTGTCAACTCTTCCAACTCAACACCACCGGCCAATTCGTCGTCAATCTCACCGACAAGATCGGCCACCAAACGGCGTGCGCTTTCGCCTGCCAATTCGCTGCGCAACTCGTCACGGACCTCTTCAAATGGGGTGTTGTCTGCTTGGATCACGGCATTGATGCGGAACAGAGCAGGGCCGAGCGAAGACTCTACTGGCCCCACGACGCCCGGTTCCGATTGGCTGAACAAAAGGTCAGCGGCGGCGGTGCTAAGATCGGTGCGGCTCACTTCGCCCAAATCAACATCCGCTTCGGACAAACCGCGTTCTGTCACAATCTCAGAAAAGCTGGCGGCAGAGGCATCCAAACGATCCCGTGCTGCTTGTGCATCTTCCATAGACGGGAATACAACGCGGTCTACGGCCCGTTGTTCGGCGCGATTAAAGCGATCAGATTGCAGATCATAACTTTCGCGAATTTGTGCTTCGTCCACGTCCACTTCATCGAGCAGATCGTCAGGGTTCAGCCACGCATAGGTGATTTTACGTGTTTGCGGCGTCATGTAATCCGCTTTTTGCACTGTATAAAACGCTTCCAACTCTGCGGGCGTTGGCTCTGCGATGGGTGCTGCAAGGTTGTCTTCCGTCAGCGCAGCCCATTCAAAAGACCGTTGCTGCTGGGCAAAGTTCAACAGCGTCAACGCCATTGTCTGATCACTTTTGACGCCACTAACAACAGTGTTTTGCAGCAATGCACGTGCGTTTTCCTTGCGCACACGTGCCTCAAACTGACCCGCGCTCATGCCCACTTGGTTTTCAAGAAAATACCGATAGCTTTCATTGTCAAAGCCACCGTTCAGCCCTTGAAACTGAGCAGAGTTGCGGATGCTGTCACGTACCATATTGTCGCCCACAGACAGGCCAACCTTGGCAGTTTCATTGTCGAGCGCGGCTTGCCCTGACACAGCATCCAGAACCTGATCCTGAATGCCGAAACGATCCAATTCTTCTGGAGTCGGTGCGCGGCCGAGTTGTTGGCTCGCTTGCAAATAAGCGTTTTGATAGGCGCGTCCGTAGGTGTTGATCTCAATCGGCTCATCCCCGACAGTCCCGATGGAGGTAACATTTGCGCCGCGCAAACTGTCCAGACCAAAGCCAAATGTCAGACCAAACATCAGCAGACCCATAATGATCCACATCGACTTGCTTTGACCGCTGCCGCGCATGTTCTTCAACATTGTTTGGACCCTTATTAACCCTGTGTGTGGTCGCAGGTTTTATCAGCCCCACGCCCTGTGGCAAGCGACAACAGCACCCAAATTTGTAACAGGCGCGTTATTCCATGGAAAACGCGGCCAAACGGTCAAATAAAACACCGATTCCAGCGCGATCAATGTTGGCGAAAGCAATGCGGAAATGCGCCTCTGCGTGGCCAGACCCACCTTCTTCGATTGTTGGGCTGAACATCGTGCCGGGCAAGGCCAATACAGACGCCTTTTCCACCAGCTTTTGCGCAACATCATGGGATGAAGCATCGAACGGGTGGGATGCATAGGCGAAATATGCGCCGCAGCCCTTAAGCTCCCAGCCATCCAATTTTGGAAACCCCTCGATCATCGCCGCGCGACGGTCCAGAATTTCCAACCGTTCACCGCCGAGCCAATTCCCAAGGTTGCGCATCCCAAACAGCGCACCTTTTTGGCCAAGCTGGTTTGGACAAATCGTCAGCGTGTCGAGAAATTTTTCCATTTCTGCGAGCCGCTCTGCACTGGAAATGACCGCACCCACACGGTGGCCCGTCAGGCGATAGGCTTTGGAAAAGGAATACAACTGGATCAGCGTGTTTTGCCAATCAGGCCGCGTGAACAACCCGTGGGGCGCCCCCGTGGCAGAATGAAAATCGCGATAGGTCTCATCCACCACCAGTGAAATGCCAGCGGCCTTAGCCACGTCATAAAACGCATCCATCAGCGCAGGCGGGTATTCCACACCGCTTGGATTGTTCGGCGTGACCAGAATGATCGCCTTCACACGCTCGTCAATCAACGCCGTCGCGGCTTGTGCGCTCGGCAACATCCCATCGCCGCACATCAAAACACGACACTCAATCCCTGCCATATCCAGCCACATTTTATGGTTAAAATACCAAGGCGCGGGCAAGATTACCGCATCCCCTGGCGCACAAAGCGAGGATATGGCCGCACAAAACGCCTGATTGCAACCAGATGTGATGCCCACGTTTTCTGCCGCCAATGCACCGCCATAGGCTGCAGACCATTGCTCTGCCACCTCACCGCGCAAATCGTCTATCCCAAGAACTGCGCCATACAAATGCGATCCCACATCATTCAACACGGCATCGGCAAGGGCTTCACGCAGTGGCGCAGGTGGCGGATCGACCGGTGCGGCTTGGCTAACATTAATCAGCGGCAGGTCAGCGGGAAACGTGACCCCGTCCACCCAACGGCGCGAATCCATGATCGGCGAGGATATAGTTCCAAACAGGTTTTGGTTCACGGGGCTGATGGTCATCTCAATTTCCTTGTAAGTCGTGGACAGAACCTAACGCCCAGCCCTTGACGGCGCAATGCGCATACCCGATAGGGGCAGCATGGCAAATCCACCGATCCTGACCCTTTCCGATATCATGCTGACCTTTGGCGGCAACCCTCTGTTTGATGGCGTCAACGCCACCGTACACGAAGGCGCGCGCACCTGCCTTGTGGGGCGCAATGGATCGGGCAAATCCACATTGCTGAAGGTCATCGCAGGCATGGTTGAACCAGACGCGGGCAATCGGTTTGTGCAGCCGGGCATGTCAGTGGGGTATATGGATCAACACCCCGATTTGTCCGACTTTGCTACCCTTGGGGATTTTGCCATGTCTGGCCTGCAACAGGGCGAAGAATACAAGGTTGAAATGGCCGCCGAAGGGCTGAAACTTAACCCGGATCAAACACCCCAGGCCGCATCTGGGGGCGAACGCCGCCGTGCGGCGCTTGCCAAAATTCTTGCCGAAGCGCCTGATTTGATGCTGCTGGACGAGCCGACAAACCATCTCGATATTGAAGCGATTGCATGGTTAGAGGATCACCTGCGCCAAACCCGCGATGCGTTTATCCTTATTTCCCACGACCGCGCGTTTTTGCGTTCGTTGACCCGCGACACCATGTGGGTGGATCGCGGTATCGTGCGCCAAAACCCCAAAGGGTTTGAAGGGTTTGAAGAATGGCGCGACAAGGTTTTTGAAGAAGAAGACATGCAGCGCCACAAGCTGAACCGCCTGATCAAAGCCGAGGCCCGCTGGGCGGTTGAAGGCATTTCCGCACGGCGCAAACGCAACCAAGGCCGCGTGCGCCGTCTGGGTGAACTTAAAGCCGAACGCGGCGCGCAGATCAAACGGGCAGGGCCAGCGGCCATGGCCTTTGACAGTGGGCAAAAGTCTGGCAAACGGGTGATCGAGGCTGAGGGAATATCCAAAACCTTTGGCGATAAATTTATCGTCTCTGATTTTTCCATCCGTATCGCACGAGGCGAACGTATCGCAATGATCGGGCCAAACGGTGTGGGGAAAACTACACTCCTGAACATGTTAACGGGTAAGTTGGCCCCTGACACGGGAACCGTGAAACTTGGCACAAACATCCTGCCGGCAATCTTTGACCAAAACCGCAGCGCGCTTGATCCCAAAGTCACCCTTTGGGACAGTCTAACCGAAGACAAAGAGCTCGGCGTTTCGGGTCAAAACGACCAAATAATGGTGCGCGGCACGCCAAAACATGTGGTCGGTTACCTCAAAGAATTTCTGTTCAACGAAAATCAGGCTCGCGGCCCCGTGTCCGCCCTGTCTGGCGGCGAAAAAGCCCGCCTTTTGCTGGCCCGCTTGATGGCAAAAGAAAGCAACCTTCTGGTGCTCGATGAACCGACAAACGATCTGGACGTTGAAACGCTCGATCTGCTGCAAGAAATCCTTGACGATTACGACGGCACCGTCCTTCTGGTCAGCCACGATCGCGATTTTCTGGACCGTGTTGCGACCACTTCCATCGTTATGGAAGGGGACGGAAACGCCACGATCTATGCAGGTGGTTGGTCTGATTACCAAGCACAACGAAAAGAAATAGCCAAAGCTGCGAAAAATGCGCCAAAGGCCCCAAAATCCGCACCGCAACAAGAAAAACCCAAAGCCCAACCCCAAAAAATGAGCTTTAA
>CALLAV010000231.1 GCA_938001995.1 uncultured Amylibacter sp.
TTGGTGGATCGTAACACGTCCCGCGTGTCTTTCGTCGCCTCAACCGAGGGCGGCATGGACATCGAAGAAGTGGCCGCAAGCACCCCAGAAAAGATCGTGTCCTTCACAGTGGACCCTGCTTCTGGCCTCTCGGCGTTCCACGGCCGCCGCGTTGCCTTTGCACTTGGCCTTGAAGGTCCGCTGGTTAAACAATGTGTGACGCTGATTTCACAGCTGTATAAAATGTTCATCGAACGCGACATGGAGATGCTGGAAATCAATCCGCTGATCGTGACTGACAAAGGCGATTTGAAATGTCTTGATGCAAAGATGGGCTTTGATTCAAACGCGCTGTACCGTCAAAAGACCATTTTGGACCTGCGCGACGAAACCGAAGAAGACCCCAAAGAATTGGCCGCAAGCAAGTTCGATCTGAACTATATCGCGCTTGATGGTGAAATCGGCTGCATGGTCAACGGTGCGGGTTTGGCCATGTCCACGATGGATATCATCAAGCTCTACGGTGCAGAGCCTGCCAACTTCCTTGATGTAGGTGGCGGTGCAACCACTGAAAAAGTGACCGAAGCGTTTAAAATCATCACCTCTGATCCGCAGGTCAAAGGCATCCTTGTGAACATCTTTGGTGGCATCATGCGCTGTGATGTAATCGCCGAAGGCGTTGTGACAGCGGTGAAAGAAGTCGGGTTGCAAGTGCCGCTGGTTGTGCGTCTGGAAGGTACAAACGTTGAGGAAGGCAAAAAGATCCTGAACGAAAGCGACGTGGATGTGATTGCTGCGGACGATCTGGGCGATGCTGCCGAGAAAATCGTGAAAGCGGTGAAAGGCTAACATGCGGGCCGTCTACCCATTGGTAGCGCTGGCGTTCACTGTAACGCCAGCATCCGCAGGTGAATTCCCGTCTGCTTTAAGCGAACGCTTGACGCAAGGCGTGAAAGCCTGCGTTGCCTATTACGCAAACGGAACTGATTTGTCTTCGCTGACACGCCATGGGTTTTCTGCTGTGTCAGATGGGGCGGAAATTACGCTGACCAAGCCAGCAACGCCCAGCACGGTGAACGTTCGCACGTTCACCGAAGGCCGCAACAAAGCCGAATGTGAAACACATGCGAATTACGTTCGTTCTGGCACCATAAAAAATGCGTATAACCTGACAATGGCCACCGTGATGGGACAAGGGTTTCAACCAAAGGTGAAACACCACTACAACAGCAAAGCCAAAACGATTTTTGCCCGCGGTGAAAACAGTATGTTCATGAAAATCCGCACGCAGGGCAATACTTTGATGATCAAATTCAAAAGGCGGACGCCGTAATGCGTAGTGCTGTGATCAAAACGGCGACACTGTTGGCCTGTGTTGCATTTGGCAGCGCTGCGGTTGCACGTGAGCCCGCAATCACGGCGTTCAACGCGGCGTGTTTCAACAAAGGCTACTCGGACGAGCGGATTGCGCAAACCATGGAAGCCGCCATCGGTGCGCCTTTGTCGTTTGAGCTGACCTTTTGGGACAAGACACTGGCCCCTGCCCCGAACGCACCCGCGGTGCTGGAACGCCGCTGCAAAGTATCCTTTGCAGGCGATCACACATCCGATGCGATTGCGGCTTTGCGTAAACAAATGGCTACTCCGCCCGTGTTTGGTAAGCCCATTGCCCTACCAGCCACACATCAAACAAGGGCTGGCACGGCATTGATTGAGGCACGCGAATTGCTGGTTGGTCGTATTGCTGTGGTCGAAGTGGGTACCCAGACCCAAGGCAATGCTGTGGAGACCTATATGATCGTAGATCGTCTGCCAGAGAATTGGCGCGAGCGTTTGAAATGAATGCACCCCAAACATATCGCCCTTGCCCGGCTTGCGAGCAAACGGATGTGACCGACTTGGCGCATTTGGCACGGGACACGTGGCGCATTGGCATGTGCACCGCTTGTGACTTCGTGTTCCTGCGCAACCCTGTTGAATACGAGGCCTTAGAGGAAGAATATTCTTGGGAAAAAACCTATCGTGCTGAAGGTGCCAAACGGCGCAAGCACCGTGGTCCGATCAAACGTTTCGCGCACAATATGCGTATGTTCAGCCGACGCTTTCGCGACGATCCACAAACAAAATACCTTAAACTGTTGGGCCCTGGCAAAATCCTTGATGTGGGCTGCGGCGAGGTCGTGCGCTGGAGCGCACCGTTCATTCCCTATGGCATTGAGATCTCCAAAACCCTGAGCGCACGTGCGGACGAAAAAATGCGCGCCTTAGGTGGAGAGTGTTTCCAAGGTGCAGGGGCTGAACGCATCTTTACGCTGCCCGAAAACCACTTCGACAGCGTCATGATGCACAGCTATCTGGAACACGAAGTGCACTACCGCGAACTGCTGGCAGGCTGCTTTCGCTGTCTGAAACCTGGCAGCAAGGCATTTGTGCGTGTGCCAAATTATTCGTCGATCAATCGCCGCTTGTCTGGGGGCAAATGGCCCGGCCTGCGCTATCCCGATCACGTTAGCTATTTCACGCCTGACACGCTGCGCGCCGCAGCAAACGAAGCGGGTTTTGAATTTAAACTCACGAACAAAGCCACGATTTGGCTCGATGACAACATTCAGGCACTGCTGATAAAACCACAGGACCAGCCAACATGAATATGAACACCCTTTCCCTGCCCACCTTGGCTGCGTTGACTACGCTCGGTCTTGCAGCGTGTTCCACGCCATCGCAAACCACGGGTCCACAGATCCATCCTGGCGATTTGGTGCGGCAACAACGGGCAGCGGCACAATCGGGTGGCGTCACAATACAACAAACCCCGACAAACGCCGTTGTGACCATGGCACCAAGCGCAAGCGATCCAACCAGCGCTCTAGCGGCCTTTGATCAATTCTGCTCTGCGAACGTCACAAATCTGCGCAGCGCAGGCGGTCAATTGCAGGCAGCCGGGTATCGACTGTGGCAAACAGTTGAGACAAGCGCCGTGGGTGTTACAGAAGTTGCAGATATTTATCGAAAATCTGGGCAGGCGCATGCCGTCTTCTTGCAAACCTTTAAGGGCGCTCCTGCCCCTTATGTGTGCGGCGTAGATTCCCCAGATACGCCAGCACTGCGCCAAGCGATTGGTGCTAAAATGTCGAAATTCCCATCCGATCCACGCGCAGCTCAGGCTGTGGGTGCGCAAAACGTTTGGAAAGTAAGTGGGTCTTCCCACATCAGCATCGTTAGCGTTGCTCCGAAATATGAATGGGGTCCAACCCGTTCTTTCGCGCTTGTTGCGCGCAGAAACTGAACACTTAACTAATACTCCCGCCACGAAGGAAAACAAAATGGCCGTACTCGTAGACGAAAACACCAAAGTGATTTGCCAAGGCATCACAGGCTCGCAAGGCACGTTCCACTCGGAGCAAGCCATTGAATATGGTACAAAAATGGTGGGCGGCGTGACACCCGGCAAGGGCGGTCAGACGCACCTTGGCATGCCTGTGTTCAACTCGGTCCATGAGGCAAAACACGTGACCGAAGCGAACGCATCTGTGATTTACGTGCCTCCACCCTTTGCGGCGGATTCAATCCTCGAGGCGATCGACGCGGAAATGGAGCTGATCGTCTGTATTACCGAAGGCATTCCTGTCCTTGACATGATGAAAGTGAAACGCGCGTTGGAAGGCACAAAGTCCCGCCTGATCGGGCCAAACTGTCCGGGCGTAATCACACCCGATGCTTGCAAAATTGGCATTATGCCAGGTCACATCCACAAACGTGGCTCCGTGGGCATCGTGTCCCGTTCTGGTACGCTGACCTATGAGGCGGTTGGTCAAACAACCGCTGCGGGTCTGGGCCAATCCACTGCCATCGGCATCGGCGGTGACCCGATTAAAGGGACTGAACATATCGACTGTTTGGAAATGTTCCTCGCGGATCCAGAAACGCAATCCATCATTATGTTGGGCGAAATTGGCGGTTCAGCCGAAGAAGAAGCTGCGCAGTTCCTAGCAGATGAGGCCAAGAAAGGCCGCTCCAAACCAAC
>CALLAV010000232.1 GCA_938001995.1 uncultured Amylibacter sp.
CAGTTCTGTCAAAGTTGGTTGGCTCACAAAGACTGCACCGCTTCTAGGACCGCATCCACGTGGCCCGGGACTTTGACCTTGCGCCATGCATGGGTGATGACGCCTTCGCCGTTTATCACAAATGTGGCCCGTTCGATGCCCATGTATGTCTTGCCGTACATGTTTTTCTCAACCCAGACGCCCATGTCTTCGCATAGGCTGCCATTTTCATCGCTCGCCAATGGAATGCCAAGCACATGTTTTGCAACGAATTTATCGTGGCTTTTGACGCTGTCTTTGGACACACCGAGGATGCTTGCACCTGCCGCTTCAAACGCGGCAAGCTGTTCGGTAAAGCCGATGCTTTCCTTCGTGCAACCAGGTGTGTCGTCGCGTGGATAAAAGTACATCACAAGCGTTTTGCCTGCGAAATCCGCAAGCGAAACAGTCCCACCCCCATCACGTGGCAAAGTGAAGTTAGGCGATTTTTCTCCGATTTCAGGCATTTGTCCCCCTCAAGTGACGAAAATTTGTTATTTTGCACCTATGGTGCGACGGCCTTCTATCCTAAATAGGCTGTAACCCAAGAGTTCAAGCGCGGAGTGAAACCGCGTGTGCACAAAGAGCGGAGTTGCTTTGATCTGGATCAGACATTGTTTGGTGGCGGCTTTGGCCGCGCTGATGGCGGGGATCGTTTTGACGGTTCTGGCAATTGGCGTGGTGACGGCGCTGTTGCAACGTGGTCCGTTGGAACTGCCTCAACTGCGCACGTTGGTCGAGGATCGCGTGAACAATCAAATGGCGGAACATGCGGTAACGATCGGCAGTGTTTCCCTGACGTCCAGTGACACGGGCGTTGGCAATCGTGTGTTGTTGCAAAACGTTGTGGTTTCGGACGCGCAGGGGCGCCAATTGATGGGCGTACCCGAAGTGCGCACACGATTTTCCCTGCTGGATCTTGTGAACGGCACAGTCGCACCTGACGACATTTCGATTGTTGGGACCGAGTTGTCTCTGGAGCGGGGCAAAGACGGCACCATCAGCTTGTTTGGGTCAGGCACGGGCATGGCGTCTGGCGAAAACCTATTGTCGCTGTTGGACAGTATGGATGATCAAGCAGGATTGGCCGCGCTTAGAACAATCGAGCTGCAAGACACGAAAGTCCGCTTTCGCGACCGTGTCACAAATCGCGCCTGGGTTTTGGACAATTCCAAAATGACGATCACACGTGAAGGTGACACAGTCACGGGGCGGGCGGTTTTGGAATTGGGCGCCATGGGCGAGGATTTGGAACAAACCGCCAGCATGATCCTAAGCGCGAATTACCTGTTAGGATCACAAAAAGCAGACGCGTCGTTCCAGTTTTCTGATGCGTCGCCTACCGAAATTGCGGATTTATTTCAGGCGTTTGACTGGCTGCGCAATCTTAAAACGCGTCTTTCAGGTTCGGTGCGCGCAGAACTGTCTGGGGATGGCAAGTTGGGCAATCTGCATGGCGTACTGGAAATGGGAGAGGGCCAATTGGCCGAAACGCCAGACAGCCAACCGATCACCTTTACTACGGCGAAAGTATATTTTGACTACGATTCAGATTCGGATGCCTTGAACCTTGAACAGGTGGATTTGCAAACCAGTTCGGGATCGGTTCAAGGCAGCGGGTTTGTGGAATTGGATCGTGGCCCAATGGGTAAGGTGCAATCCATGGCGGGGCAACTTCGATTGGGCGAAATCTCGATCAAGCGCCCCGATCTTTTTGACACAGATATCACCCTGAAAGCCGCAGCTCTTGATGCGCGTCTGTCGTTTTCGCCGTTAAAGATCGACGTGGGGCGTCTGACGGTTTTTGACGACAAGACAGTGATCAAGGTCGCGGGCTCTTCGGTTGCGGGTAAAAAATACTGGATCAACAGCTATGACGTGGACATCGATAAGATGGATGTGGTGCGTTTGAAACAACTGTGGCCCAAACCCGTGGTCGACAAAACACGCAAGTGGGTCCATGAAAACGTGTTTGCCGGCACGTTCAAAGACATTGCAGGCGGGTTTCGCACCGTGGAGGGCAAGCCTGATTACGCGTTCAATTTCAGTTTTGAAGAGTCAAACTTCAACTTCCTCGACACGGTTCCCCATCTGCAAAACGGGGCAGGCTTTGGGTATCTTACTCAGATTGATTTGCGGCTTGATCTTAGTGCAGGTCATGTGATCGCGCCCAATGGAACCAATGTGGATATCGCAGGGTCAGGCCTGTTTGTGCCCGACACGGACATTCGCCCAACCCCCGGCGAAGTTACGCTACATGCCAAAGGCAATATTGAGGCAGCACTCGGTCTGTTGAATGTGGAAAAGTTCCGGTTCCTCGACAAAGTGGGGCTGAAACCGAACCTTGGTCAAGGGGCGGTTTCGATCAGCGGCTGGTTTAAGGTTCCGCTGTCCAAAGACACGAAAACCGAAGATGTGAAACTCGCGCTGGATGCGGAGTTGTTGAATTTGCGCTCTACCGTGCTGATTGAAGATCGCGTTCTGACCGCGCGTAAGCTGAGTGCGAAGATTACCGAAGACGGCGTGACGCTGACAGGGGATGCACAGGTGGATTCTGTGCCTGTGAACGCCACGTGGTCACAGTCTTTTGGTGCGGGATCTAAGACCAGTAAAATCGATGCGCGGGTGAACTTAACAGATAAGAACCTGCGTGCTTTTGGGGTTGTTCTGCCCTCTGGCACCTTGTCTGGATCAACGCCTGCACGCATGGACATCACGCTGCGCCGTGGCAGCGCACCTGCGTTCAAATTGACCTCGAATCTTGTGGGCGCGAGCATGCGGGTTCCTGCGCTCAGCTGGTCAAAGGGCAAGAACACCAAAGGACAGTTCAGCATCGAAGGATCGCTCGGCAAGCAGGTTGATATTGGCGCGTTGGTGTTCGATGCACCAGGGTTGGATGCAAAAGGCACGCTTGATCTGAACGCAAACAACAGCCTGCAACGCGCGCGGTTTTCCAGCGTGAATGTGGGCAAGTGGCTGAGCACTTCGGCAGTTTTAACGCCGCGCGGGGGGGGGCGCACGGACATTGCCGTGAATGGCGGCACAGCAGATTTGCGCTTTTTGGGAGATGGCAGCGGGTCAGGCGGCAGCGGATCATCGAATACGTCGATCAAGCTGAACCTTGATCGGGTGCGGGTCACCAACGATTTGTCGCTGACAGGACTGGCAGGGCAGTTGACCACGCGCGGCGGATTAAAAGGAACCTTCGTTGGCCGTGTGAACGGTGGGACGCGGATTGACGGACAGTTGTTCCCCCAAAAGCACGGCACAGCGATCGAGTTTATCAGCAAGGACGCGGGCGGGGTCATGGCCTCGGCTGGGCTGTTAACCAATGCCCGCGGGGGCGATTTGCGTGTTGTTCTCGTGCCGCGCCAAGGGGACGGAAACTATGACGGCTCGCTGGATGTAAAACGCACACGGATCAAAGATGCTTCTGCTATGGCCGCGTTGTTGAACGGGATTTCGCTGGTTGGGGCGCTGCAACAGCTAGAGGGCGAGGGCATTCACTTCTCCTCCATCGAAGGCCAGTTCAAACTGCGCAACAACGGTGTGAAACTGGAAAAGATCAGCGCCGTTGGGCCGTCTATGGGGATGACGCTGGATGGGTGGTATGACACACGCACCAAAGGCGTGGATTTCGAAGGCGTGATCACGCCGCTTTATGCGGTGAACGGCGTGTTTGAACGGATCTTTGGCCAGCTGGTCGGACGGCGCAAAGGCGAGGGGATGTTCAGCTTCACCTATCGGATGCGCGGGTCCTCGGCTTCGCCCAAAGTGGCGGTGAATCCACTGTCGATTCTTACCCCTGGCGCATTCCGAGAGATTTTCCGCCAAAAACCGCCTGAACCGCCAACACAGTGATGAAATGCGCTTGCGTCGGTTAATTCCTTTGGGCATGTGCGCGGAATGAAACTGTCTGATTTTGATTTTGAATTGCCCGAAAGGCTGATTGCGCTGCGCCCGGCAAAACCGCGCCCAGCATCGCGTATGTTGGTGGCGCGCAATGGCGTCATTGAGGACCAGCATTTTTATGATTTACCGAAGTTTTTGCGCGCGGGCGACCGGCTGGTTTTGAATGACACCAAGGTTATTCCTGCGCGCCTAACAGGGCAGCGGCGACGTATGTCCGATCAGGGGGAAACCTTTGCCAAGGTCGAGGTGACGCTTCTATCACTCGATGGGCAGGGCGACTGGCAGGCGCTGGCGAAACCGGGGCGGCGGGTCAAAGAGGGCGAAACGATTGTGTTTTCGCAGGATCTATCCGCAGAAGTTCAAAGCAAAAGCGCTGAAGGGATCAAACTGCGGTTTTCTCTGTCTGGCGATGCTTTCGATGCCGAAATTCTGCGTTTGGGCCAAATGCCATTGCCGCCTTATATCGCTGCCAAACGGGCGGCGGACGCGCAGGATGCTGAGGATTATCAAACTGTGTTTGCTGCGCATTCAGGCGCGGTGGCAGCCCCAACTGCGTCGCTACATTTCGATCAATCCATTCTGGATGCACTGGCCGCCAAGGGCGTCTCGTTTTCCAAGGTGACGCTGCATGTGGGGGCAGGGACGTTCCTGCCTGTCAAAGCAGATGATGTGAACGATCACAAAATGCACGCGGAATGGGGACAGATCAGCGAAACCGCTGCGACAGAGATTGCCCAGACTAAAGCCGCAGGCGGGCGCGTCATTCCTGTTGGTACAACCGCGCTGCGTCTGATCGAGGCCGCGGCCCAAGCGAGCGGTGGTATTGCGCCATGGATTGGTGAAACGGACATCTTTATCAAGCCAGGCTTTGACTTTGCGGTGGCGGACGGCTTAATCACCAACTTTCACTTGCCCAAATCAACCCTAATGATGCTGGTCAGTGCCTTAATGGGCGTTGAGCGCGTGAAAGATATTTACGCCCACGCCGTTCATGAAAACTATAGATTCTTTTCATATGGTGACAGCTCTTTTCTGTTACCAGATGGGCCGTAAACGGCACGGATTAGTCGGTTTTAAAACGATTGTAATGACCCCATTCTGATAGCGCTGGGGCAGACACATATTGGATTGTTGTTATGGGTTACGTTCTTAAAAATTCTTGGGCTTTGCTGTTTGGGATGTTCCTGCTGATGCTTGGCAATGGTGTGCAAGGCACGCTGCTGGGTATTCGTGGCTCGCTCGAAGGGTTTTCTGCGGGCAGCATGTCTTTGATCATGTCAGCGTATTTCATCGGCTTTCTGTTTGGTTCTCGGCTGGCGCCGACGATGATCCGCAATGTGGGTCACGTGCGCGTGTTCGCAGCACTGGCGTCTTTCGTGTCCGCGGCACTGATCCTATATGCAGCACTTCCGAATGAATACGTCTGGTTTTTGCTGCGCGTCCTTGTCGGGTTTTGTTTTTCTGGCATCTACGTTGTCGCCGAAAGCTGGCTGAATGATTCCTCAACCAATGAAACACGCGGGCAGGCGTTGTCGGCCTATCTGATTGTGCAAATGATGGGGATCGTGGCCGCGCAGTGGTTGCTGAACTTTGCCGATGTGGGCGGGTTTATTCTGTTTATCATCATCTCTGTCGCGGTTTCACTGTCGTTTGCGCCCATTCTGCTGTCCGTCAGCCCCGCGCCGATGTTCCAAACCACCAAACCCATGAGCCTGCGTCAGTTGTATGTGACATCGCCTTTGGGCGTTGTAGGAACATTCCTTCTGGGAGGAATTTTTGCCGCGCTCTTTGGCATGACATCTGTTTACGGTACAGAAAAAGGGATGAGCGTTGGTGAAATCTCGGTGTTTGTTGGGATCATCTACGTCGGGGGTATGTTGCTGCAATATCCCATTGGTTGGGTGTCTGATCGTATGGATCGCCGCCTGTTGATCATCGCGATTACTTTTGTGGGTGGGCTTGCCTGTATTCTGGCTTTTACGTCTGCTTCCAACCTTACGGTTCTTTTGGTCTGTAGCTTTATCATCGGGGGCGTGGCCAACCCGCTGTATTCGCTGTTGTTGGCCTATACCAATGACTTTTTGGATCACGACGATATGGCCGCCGCATCGGGTGGTTTGATCTTTATCAACGGCATTGGTGCCATTGCAGGCCCGCTGGTTGTGGGGTGGATGATGGGCATGTTCGGACCTGACAGCTTTTTCCTCTATATTGCTGTGTTGTTGTTCCTAACCTCTGCTTACGCGTTTTATCGAACCTTCCAGCGTCAAGCACCAAGCGTGGAAGACACCGCATCCTATCAGCCTGTTTTTGCAACAGCGTCCCCCGTCGCGGTGGAAGTGGCCCAAGAATGGTCCATTGAAACCGAACTGGAGCTAGAGGCCGAGGAAGAGGCAGCAAATCCCAGTTAAGGCAGCCCAAAACCCGTAGCGGCGCAACAAATGGAAACTTTTGTAATAATTTTTTGAAATTTTTGTTAAAAAGAGTTGACGTATGCACAGCGAGTACCCAACTCTTTTACAGAGTACTTTGGGGGCCATTTTCGGAGGAAGAAATGGACAAAGCGCGAGCGATTATTGAGTTTTGGGTCAACGAAGTTGGACCCAGTGGTTGGTATAACAGCACAGAAGTGCTCGATCAAACCATCCGAGATCGGTTTATGACCGATTGGGAAGCCGCCAAAAGCGGGGCATTTGATGCTTGGTCCCGTTGTCCGGAAAAATCACTAGCCCTTTTGATCCTACTTGATCAGTTTCCGCGCAATATGTTCCGCGATGATCCTCGCGCCTTTGCCACAGACAAAAAGGCACGCGAAGTGGCCAACCTTTCGATAGAGCAGGGGTTCGACAAGCGCACCGCAGAGCCTCAACGCCAGTTTTATTACCTACCATTGATGCATTCCGAATGCTTGCAACACCAAGAGCGTAGTGTGCGTTTGATCAAAGATCGCATGCCTGAATCTGGTGATAGCAATCTGTTGCACGCCAAAGTGCACCGCGAAGTCATCCGTATGTTCGGCCGTTTCCCTTATCGAAACGCCGCGTTGAACCGCACAAACACTGCACCAGAGCAGGAATTTATGGACGGCGGCGGCTACGGCAAAATCGTGCAAGACATGGGCGTCGCGGCCTGATCCGCAGAAAATGCAATTCAGCCTTGCGTGTGACGCCCTTGCAGTAGACCCAAAAATGTAGCATTCTTATAGATAGTTCAACGTTGAACCAATTTATGAGGATGCTATGGCCGATACTGAATTTGATATGATTGTCATCGGCGCAGGCCCAGGTGGATACGTCGGTGCAATCCGTGGGGCGCAAAACGGCCTAAAGGTTGCCGTGATTGAACGCGAACACCTAGGCGGCATCTGTTTGAACTGGGGCTGTATCCCGACCAAAGCCATGTTGCGTTCATCCGAAGTGTTTCATCTGATGGAACGGGCGAAGGAATTTGGCCTTACAGCAGACAAATTTGGCTACGATCTAGACGCGGTTGTGAAAAGGTCGCGCGGTGTGGCCAAGCAACTGTCAGGTGGTGTCGGACATCTGCTCAAAAAGCACAAAGTCACCGTTATCATGGGCACTGCCAAGCTGTCAGGTAAGGGCAAAGTCGCCGTGACCACGGACAAAGGCGAACAAACCCTCAGCGCCAAATCCATCGTGGTGGCCACAGGCGCGCGGGCCCGCGAATTGCCGGGGCTGGAAGCCGACGGTGATCTAGTCTGGACTTATAAACACGCGCTGAACCCGCCCCGCATGCCCAAAAAGCTGCTGGTGATCGGCTCTGGCGCAATCGGTATTGAATTTGCCAGCTTTTACAACACGCTGGGAACCGACACGACTGTGGTTGAGGTTATGGACCGCGTGCTGCCAGTCGAAGATGCGGAAATTTCCAAGCTGGCGAAAAAGCAGTTTGAAAAGCAGGGCATGAAAATCATGGAAAAATCCATGGTCAAACAGCTCGACCGCGCCAAAGGCAAAGTGACCGCGCACATCGAAACCAAAGGCAAAGTTGAAAAGTTGGAATTCGACACAGTTATTTCGGCTGTTGGAATTGTGGGCAACGTCGAAGGGCTGGGCCTAGAAGAGCAGGGGATCAAAATTGATCGCTCGCACGTTATCACGGATGAATTCTGTCGCACTGGTGTCGAGGGCATTTTCGCCATTGGCGACATCGCGGGTGCGCCTTGGTTGGCACATAAAGCATCCCACGAAGGTGTCATGGTCGCCGATCTGGTGGCAGGCAAACACGCCCACGCCGTGAAACCCGACAGCATCGCAGGTTGTACCTATTGCCACCCCCAAGTGGCCAGTGTC
>CALLAV010000233.1 GCA_938001995.1 uncultured Amylibacter sp.
GGTTCATCAGCAGCCATGTTTTCTCTCCCTTTTGTGCGCCAATTTAGTGGCTTCTTTTTGCATAAAGCCCACTCCCTTCAGTGGGCCTTATCGAAAAAGAAGCACGGGGCCCAAAGGCCCCGTACCGTAAGTCGAAACTTACTTCAGAGTGTCAGCGTGTGCTTTACCCAAAGACGCGTTAGACGCCTGCGCACCGGCCCAGAATGGAACAGCGATGTCAGCAAAGTCTTTCTGAGACTGCCATACTTCCGCGAAGAAAGCATTTTCGTCAGCAGCAGCTTGCAACGATTTTTTCGCAGCAGCCATGTACTCTGTGAAGTAGTCAGCTGGTGTGTCTTCCAGAATAACACCGTGGTTTTCTGTCAGGTCTTTCAACGCTTTACCGTTTTCGTAGATACGGTAAGACATGGACTTAGACAAAGATGCGTTTGCAGCAACTTCCATTGCTTTCTTCTCAAGGTCGGTCAGACCATTGTAGAAGTCTTTGTTGACGTACATGTCAGCGTTCACAACAACCTGGTGCAGGCCCTGAAGGTAGTAGTGCTTCAGAACTTTCTGGAAACCAAACACGGAGTCAGGCTTCGGGCAGCACCATTCAGCCGCATCGATTGTGCCTTTTTCCAGCGCTGGGAGGATGTCGCCACCGCCCATAGCTACGGCAGGAACACCGATTTCAGCATACGCCGCACCAACCATACCTGGAGGCGCCCGGAAACGCATTTTGCGGAAGTCATCCATAGATTTGATCGGCTCTGGGAACCAACCGAGTGCTTCTGGACCAACTGGCTGCAGCATGAAGCCTTTTACATTCACGCCCATTTCGTCCCACAGACGGTCATACAGCTCTTTGCCGCCACCGAACTGGAACCATGACAAGAATGCGATGTTGTCCATGCCAACACCAGCGCCGGCAACAGGTGCACCGAACAGGTTGGCTGCAACGTGCTTGCCACCCCAATAGTGTGTCCATGCAAAGCCACCTTCAACAAGGCCCGCGTCAACCGCGTCCATGATGTCACGTGGGCCAACAACGGCACCCGCTGGCAGAACTTCGATCTTCAAAGACCCGCCTGTCAGTGCAGCAACGTCGTCGCCAAATGCGTTCAGCATGACAACTTCGTCAGCTGTTGTTGGTAGAACGGATTGGATCCGCAGTACTTTTTCTGCGAATGCCGCAGATGCAAACAAAGATGCGCCAACCGCCGTCGCGACTGCACCCTTTGCCAAAGTTTTTAAAGTGAACATAATGTTCCTCCCTAGGTTTTGCCTTCTTGATTTAAAGTCCAGCCCCCGAAGGCAGCAGGTCCAGACTTTATTCAATCGGGTGGGCTGTCAGTGCAGCCAAAACACCCGTTGAAAATTCCTCCCTATGGAACGCTAGTGATGCCCTTTTCCAGTGGGCCAGCCCTCCATCAATCCCAACATAGGCCCGACACCCGTTTCAATGTCGACTACACCACGGTAGAACATTTCGACGGCCACATAGACCAAAACGATCAAACCAACCCATGAAATCCATGGATAGGACGTCAGCAACTTCATAATCAGCGTTGCAGCAAAGGCCATGAGCACAATGGCCAAACCCAAACCGAACACCAGCATTGTGGTATCCCCATCGGCAATCGCCGCCACAGCCAGCACATTATCGAGCGACATGGACACATCTGCGATGGTGATGGATATCAGCGCAGACGCCATCGTGCGTCGTGGCGGCCCCGTATATCCAGCTTCAGGATCATTAGCATCTTCGAGCGCTTCTGCAGCATGGGCATCCGTTCCTTCGCGGATTTCCACAAACAACCTCCAGCAAACCCAAAACAGCAACAATCCCCCAACAAAGAGAATGCCCGGAATACCCAGCAATTTGGTCGCAACAATCGCAAAGACGATCCGCAGCACCGCCGCGATGACCATACCATATAAAATGGCCTTTTTGCGCAGCTCTGGCGCAAGCCCAGCGGCAGCCATGCCAATAATCAGGGCGTTGTCCCCTGACAAAATCAAATCGGCAATAATAATCTTACCGAAGTCTAGTGCGACGTCCATCATGCGGCTGCGTCCTCCAAAATCATGCTCGCGACCTTTTCACCAATCATGATGCAAGGCGCATTTGTGTTTCCGCTTGTGATGATTGGCATGATAGACGCATCCGCCACCCGCAAACCTTCAATTCCATGAACCCGCAACCGTGGATCGACGACGGCTTGGTCGTCTTTGCCCATCTTGCAGGTTCCCGTTGGGTGATAAATCGTGACCGACGCGTCTCGCGCCCAGTTCAACGTCGCATCATAATCGCCCATCGCTACACCTTCTCCTGGTGCGTGCTCTTCGGTGATGTATTCTGCGAGCGGATTGGTGCGCGAAATTTTCCGTGCAATCTCAATCCCCGCCACGATTGTGCGCTGATCCGTTTCTGTCGCCAGATAATTCGGATGGATCGCTGGATAATCGCGCCAATTGTTTGACTTCAGCTCTAGATGCCCCGCACTTTCAGGGCGCATCTGCAACACAGACGCCGTAAAGCCGCTGAATTTATGCGGCCCATCGGCGGGCTTATCCGCGCTGAACGGCTGAATGTGGAACTGAATGTCAGGCGTTGCTAAACGTTCGTCAGTTTTCAAAAAACCAGTACCCAAACTTGCCGCCATGGTCATCGGGCCAGACTGCGTGGTCAAAAACCGCAAACCAATCATGGCCTGCTTGAACATGCTGTCGATTTCCACGTTGATCGTGCTCAGCGTCGTCTTAAACACGGGACGCGCCTGCAAATGGTCTTGCAGGTTTTTACCCACGCCGGGCAGATGCTTTACGCCCTCAATGCCAACTGATTTCAGCTCTGTTTGATCGCCAACACCTGACAGCATCAGAATTTGTGGCGACCCAATCGCACCTGCGCACAGGATCACTTCTTTGCGCGCCTTGATCGTTTTCGATGTGCCGCGCACATTCGCAACAACACCTGTGGCGCGACCGTCTTCGATGATCACCTTTTCGGTCTGCGCACGTGTAATCACTTCGAGGTTCTTACGGCCCTGCGCAGGTTTCAAATAGGCTTTCGCCGACGAACACCGCAGCCCTCCGCGTTGGGTCAATTGGAAATACCCAACTCCCTCTTGATCGCCACTGTTGTAATCCGCGTTCTTTTTGTAACCCGCGTTCACCGCGCTTTCGATCCAGTGATCCACCAGATCACGTCCCGCCCGCGTCGGCGAAACCGTCAATGGCCCGTCCTTACCGCGATCATCCGCATCCGCACCTTGCCAGCTCTCGGCCTTCTTAAAGAACGGCAGAACATCGTCCCAGCCCCATCCTTCGTTGCCCATCTGACGCCAGCCGTCAAAATCCTCGGCCTGCCCACGTACATACAACAACCCGTTGATGGAAGACGATCCACCCAAAACCTTACCACGTGGCCAAGGAATGCCACGGCCGTTCAGTCCCGGATCAGATTCCGTATGGTACATCCAATCGGTTTTTGGGTTGCCCATGGTTTTGAAATAGCCAACTGGGATATGAATCCACGGATTCGTGTCTTTGCCGCCCGCTTCCAACAGCGCAACGGTGTACTTACCAGTTTCCGAAAGTCTGGCAGCCGCAGCGCAGCCAGCAGAGCCCGCGCCAATAACAACGTAATCGAATTCCAAGAATTCCTCCCTTTTACCAAAAAATGAGACTTTTTGTCTTGTTTTTTGGTAAAATCAAGCTAAACAGAGATTCGGGAGAATTGCAAAGGAAAAGTCTTGGCTGCTGAAGAGAGAATACCGACCAACCTGCGGATGCTACTAATCCTTGAGGTGGTTGCGCGATCTGACAGGCCCATGACACCCACCGAAATCAACGGTGAACTTGGCCTTCCAAAGCAAACGGTACATCGTTTGTGTACAACTTTAGAAGCCGAAGGATTCCTCACACGGTCCACCGATGGTAAGCGTATGCAACCTGCGCGTCGCCTTATGGATATGGGCGCTGGTTTGGTGCAAGCCAACCGCGACATGATTATCCGTCATCAGGTTTTGGAGCAGGTGGCAGCCACAGTTCGCGAAGCGGTGAACTATGTCGTTCCACAAGAAACCGGGATGCATTATCTTGACCGTGTTGAAACCGACTGGGCCTTTCGCATCCAGTTGCCTGTTGGCACAAACGTTCCTTTTCATTGCACGGCTAGCGGTAAGACATACCTGTCTACGCTGCCCCCTGCCGCGCGGCGCGCTTTTGTCCTTGGACTGGATTTGAAGCCTCTCACATCAAAAACACACACGGACCCGTCGACGCTTCTTGAAGAGCTGGCTGAGACACGCAAACGGGGCTATGCCGTGGACAACGAAGAATTCATGGACGGCATGGTCGCAATCGCCGTACCTGTGACAGAGGCCCAAGGCC
The DNA here is from genome assembly GCA_938001995.1 of uncultured Amylibacter sp. GTDB lineage: Bacteria > Pseudomonadota > Alphaproteobacteria > Rhodobacterales > Rhodobacteraceae > Amylibacter. The sequence continues at coordinate 4,381 of CALLAV010000233.1, forward strand.
GCTATGTGGCGTCTGTGGCCATGCACGGCCCAAGCCAGAGATTGAATTTGGACAAAGCAGTGGACGAGCGTAACGTTTTGTTAGACGGCGCAATGCGGTTGCAAAACATCCTGTTTGGTTAATGCGCCGTCTCATTTGGCCGCAACACGATCTTTGGCGCGGCCACTGTGCCCGCCAGAATATCTGCAAACGCCTGCGCACCGTCGTCTAACGGGCGTTCTTCGATCCAATCGAGCGGGCCGAAAATGCCATCGAAAATCCCCTGCGCCGTGTCACGGAAGTCCTGCGCGGTATACGTATAGGTCCCGATAAACGTCACCTCTTGCAACGTCATGCGCCGCACATCCAGCCCTTCAACGCTGTCGCCAAGGCCCACATGCACAATAACGCCCCCAGGAGCGACCATCGCGCTCGCGGCTTTGCGCGTGTGCGAAATGCCAACGCAGTCAATGATAATGTCAAACCCGTCACCAGCATCCGCAGGATCACAAACGCGGAAATCGCCCAGCGCAGTCAACACGCCATGACGCACTGTGTTCGGCTCTGCAATCGTCACGTCTTTTGCGCCCATCGCCCGCAGGCTCAACGCTGATCCAACACCAATCGCACCACCACCTTGAACAAGACACTTTGCGTTCGGCAGGTCGCGGAACAGGGTCTCAACGCCCAACCGGACAGCGTGCCAACAAACCGCGATAGGTTCCGCAAGTGCCGCATGTTCCACAGCAACGCCGTCGGGTATTTCCACCAAGTTTTCGGTCGGCATAACCAACTGCTGCGCAAAAGCGCCCTCGCGGGGTTGCATCGAAATAATCTGGCGCGTCGGTGATAGGTTTTCGCGCCCTTCACGGCTGTAGACACAATTTGGGTCCGTCACCAAAGGGTTCACCGTGACCCGCTTGCCCGCCATCGGCCCCGCCAGCACAAGACCCGCTGCCTCGTGCCCAAGGATCAACGGCGCAGGCCGCCGCTCGTCATGGCCAAGATACGCATGCATGTCCGACCCGCAAATGCCAACGGCATCGACGCGGATCAGATTATCTTCCCCGCTTGCAACCAAATCGTCCCGCTGGTGAATCTCAAGCGATTTTGGACCCGTGTAAACAAGCGCTTTCATGCGATTAATCCTCTGGTGTCAGGTCAAAGTTCTCAGTCGGGTAGTATTTGTGCAGACGCACATCCGCCGCCCGCGCGTGTCCTTCCATGCCCTCTAGGCGTGAAATCCGCGCCGTGGCTTCTGCCACGCGTTTCGATCCATCGCGCGTGGAACGCTGCCATGTCACAACTTTCATGTACTTATGCACAGACAACCCACCCGTATAGCGCGCAGACCCTGATGTTGGCAGAACGTGGTTCGTCCCAGACGCTTTGTCGCCGTAAGACACCGTGGTTTCTTCACCAAGGAACAACGAGCCGTAACACTGCAAGTTGTCCAACCACCAATCCAAGTCAGCCGCCTGCACGGTCAGGTGTTCAGGCGCGTAGTCATCCGAACATTCCGCCATTTCCACGCGATCCGCACAGACGATCACCTCGGCGTAGTCACGCCAAGCCGCACGTGCGTTGTCACGGTTCAGCTCTGGCAATTCCTCGATCAGTTCTGGCACACGGACCATCACTTTTTCCGCCAGCTCGGTGCTGTCTGTTACCAGCCAAACGGGTGAGTTATAGCCATGCTCAGCTTGCGATACCAAATCTACGGCCACAATCTCTGCATCCGCATCACTGTCCGCAAGGATCAAACTGTCCGTCGGACCTGCAATCATATCTATGCCCACACGGCCAAACAAAATACGTTTCGCTTCGGCCACAAACTGGTTTCCCGGCCCTACAATGATATCCGCCTCTGGCAGATCGAACAGACCGAATGTCATGGCCGCAACGCCCTGAACACCGCCCATAGACAAGATCTTATCTGCGCCACACAGGTTCGCCGCATAAATAATTGCAGGGGCCACGCCGTCCGCGCCTTGGGGTGGTGAACAAGCCGTGATGTGAGACACGCCCGCAACCTTGGCCGTTGTCACAGTCATCATCGCAGATGCGATGTGGGAATACCGACCACCTGGCACATAACAGCCAGCAGCACGCACAGGGATCGTTTTCTGACCCTCGATCAAACCCGGTCGCACTTCCATTTGGAAATCCTGCATGGATGCTTTTTGCGCTTCGGCAAAATGTTTGATGTTCTCATGTGCAAAGGCAATATCGTCCTTCAGCTTTTGCGGAACCTTTGCTGCAGCCGCTTCGATCTCTGCTTTGGACAAGATCAGAGCACCATCGTAATTGTCGAACTTCTCTGCGTACTTTTTCGCTGCTGCTTCGCCACCTTCTTCAATCTCGTTCAGAATGCCGCGCACCGTGTCATGCACAGACGCGCTGTCTGTTTTCGAAGTCTTAGGTGCTTTTTTAAGGTAAGTGCGTGCCATTGGCGGACTCTTTCAGAAATGTATGATCTGAAGCGTCATGACCCATCGGGCGGTGTTGACACAAGCGGCAGGGCAAAGTTACGGAGAATCCGAAACTGCGTTTTGGAAGAGTTCACTTCGCACACGCGTTTTGGGCATATGCGTGCAAGTCCGCAAGCAACCCATCTAAGACATCGTCTTGAAACAGAAACCCCAGCGGTTCCATTGGAAATCCAGAAAGTTCGAACCGCGCGTCCTGTTCCAATCCAACGACTGCATGACCATAATTGCGCTGAATTAAATGACCAAATTCACCACCCAATTGCTGGTCACGTAACTCCCGTGAAAGCGTAGAATGAATGCGGTCCTCTTTTGCTTGGGCTGAGTCTGGATCCCACCACCAATCCCACGCGGTACTCTCTTCTGGGCGGGACAGGATCGCTTCATGCGCTTCTTCAAATCGCGCCACGTCCTTTGCATGTTTGGCTACTGCCGCAGGTTTCATACGGTAGATTACCTGCACATTCTTCCAGCGTTTCACGCCGTCCGTCATAGTCTGGGCAATTAATTCAATGTTTTCCGGATCAGTGTCCAAATCATCAAGGTGCCATACTTCTTTGGACGTAATCGTTGGCTTTAGTGCGCTGACCTGCACGAATGTCATTTGGCAACCGTCAAGGCCTATCTCGAACACCTCATTCGGCCAAATGGTGTTCAGCCCGGCAACAATGCGGCTTGGTAAATCATCACCCCGCGCCAACGTCGGCATCAATAGCAGCGTGATCAGGAAGGCGCGAAGCACGCTTAACTTCCGACTCCGTATTCCAACGCCCAGCGCCGCAGTAACTTTTGCTGCATCGCTTTTGATCGTTTGCGCCATGTGGCGCTGCCTGCAGGGCGTTCACGGTCTGCTTTCTTGATCTTCGCGCGTTTGCCCATATCAGCGGTGAAAATCGCAAAGGTCAGCTTTTGCCCGTTCGGCGTATCAATGTACCCAGCCAACGCACTGGCGAAATTCAACGTGCCCGTTTTTGCGAGCACCGTCACACCTTCAATTGGCGCATTCCGGCCCTTGGAATTCACCAGCTTGATCTCTTTTAGCGCGGGGCGCAGTGGCCCGTTCCAGCCAGACCGCGCCAAGATTTTCAGCATCTGGCTCGCACTCACGCGGCTGGCATCGCCCAAACCCGAGTGATCCACAAACTTCACCCCGTTCACACCGTAAGCCTGTTTGACCCAAGACGTCATTTCACGGGCCGAGCCTGCCAATGTCGTTGCAGAAGCCCCCCGCTGGCGCGTTGCGGTCAGACCTGTCACTTCGGCAGTCAAATTCGTTGAATATTTCAGCATCGCTTGCGTCTGCTTGAACAGGCTGCCGCTGGTTTCTTGCGCCACGACTGTTCCGTTGGGCAGGGAGTTCGTTGCTTTGGCGCTTGGCAGTTTCACACCCTGCTGTGCGGCCACAGATCGGAACACTTCGCCCACATAGTTGTCGATGTTGCGCACGGGCAACCAGCGGCCACCCCCTTTGCCCAGCGCACCGCGCATGACGGTCCATTGTTCGCTGTCGCCACCTTTGTAGGTGAACAACGGGGCCTGTCGGTTCACAATCTGCATCTTTACCCCACGCACCGTCGGGCGCTGCGTATTCGTGCGCGCATCCATGGTCGTGGCGTAGCCGTTGCCTGTCCGCTTCCATTCGAAATACACGCGGTTAAAGTTCAAATTCAGCCCAGACATAGACGGGTTGTAGCCCACGTGATCAGGCTGTGATTTGTCGATCTGGCGTTGATAGGGCAGCGCTCCGCTGTAAATCCGCAGACGGCCTGTAATGCCTTTGATCCCCCGTTGCGCAACACCGCGCGCAAGGTTCGCCAGCCCATCCGTGTCAAGATGCGGATCGCCGCCACCCGCAACAACCAAATCCCCTTGGACGATCCCGTTCGAAACAGGGCCCGTTGCAATCACACGTGTAGAATACCGAAAATCGCTGCCCAAATGTTGCATGCTATAAAGCGCGGTGACGGCCTTTGTCACACTGGCAGGGGGAAGCGACGCGTTGGGCGTTTCCGCCTCCAGCACACGGCCTGATGCGTCGGCAACAACAATGCTCACGGTACCAGACAATCCTGCCTCTGCCACAATCTGTTGCAAACCCTTTTGTGTGTGTTCCGCCTTAACTTTTGCAGCACCGCGTAAGGGGCGTTTTTTTGGTCGTAGCGAGGTTTCAGGTGCTTCGGCACAGGCAGGGATAGCTGTTGTCGCCAACAGGCCCGCAACAATGAAACGCCGTGTAAACAAGGGTTTGGTATTCATCACACAATCACTCAATCCATAAATTCTTTTGCAAAGTAGCAGCCCCGAATCTAAAGTTCAAAGCCACATTTGAGGTCTTGCGATCACAATTTCCGCAAGCCTAGTCTTTGACCCAGTCGCCTTGCGCCCTGATCTCGGTGCTCGACAGATCCACCATGGGTCCGTTCAACATGCACCACGCGGGCGCCTCGCGAAACGGCAGTGCCTCAGCCCGTCGCGCCTGCACGCGGTGCTGCGCATAGCGCCGCGCCGCCCGTGATCCCCCCGCCGCCAACTGTTCACCGGGCCGCGCCATCACGCCAATCGGAACCGTCTCCATGATCCAATCCCAGTCTTTCCATCGGTGAAAATCCGCCAAACTGTCGGATCCCATCAACCACACAAACCGCACGCCTTTGTAACGCGGCAGCAAAGCCTGCAACGTTGCCGCCGTATACCGCGTACCAAGCCGCGTTTCGATATCCGTTACCAGAATGCGGGGATCATCCACTAGATCGAGGCAAGCCTGCACCCGCCGCCCAATCTCCGCCGGTCCGCGCTTTTTCAACGGATTTCCGGGCGTCACCATCCACCACACTCGATCCAACTGAAATCGTTTCAACGCCTGCTTGGTAATATGCAAATGCCCCGCATGGGGCGGATCAAACGATCCGCCAAGCAGGCCAATACGCTGACCAGTGGTGGCAAAGGGAAAAGGTGCTGTCATGGGCGGTTTTTAACAGTCGTGCCGTTTGGGCGCAAAGGGAAAGCGGAAACACGTAAAGTGCAAGGTTTCGTCTTAATGAGCGGCATTCAAATCAATCTGAAAAGATTACTAAATCCTTAACGTCGACACGTCCAAATAGACGTATCGACATTAAGGTATTGTTAAGAATAGGGGGATCACCAAGCGTCAGGATACCGCCCACTCGGCGCACCTTCACCCGCGCTCGCCAAGGCCCGATCAATCACATTGGCTGTATCCGCTGGATCAATCACCGCGTCGAACTCCAACTGGCTCGCCGCATTCAGCGCCTTGCCTTTTTCATAAAGCGTATCAACCAGCCGCTGATACTCCGCCGCCCGATCGCCCTCATCTTCAATCGCAGCCAAATGGTCCCGATACCCCAGCTTCACAGCACCTTCCAAGCCCATCGCACCAACCTCTCCTGTCGGCCACGCACAGCACAAATGCGGCCGATCAAACCCGCCCCCCGCCATCGCCATCGCGCCCAGCCCATATCCTTTGCGCAAAATCACCGTCACCAGCGGCTGCCCAAAGTGCGCCCCCGCCAAAAACAACCGCGAGATATGCGCTACCTGCCCCGTGACCTCGACCTCTGGCCCCACCATGAAACCGGGCGTGTCGCACAGCGTCACCACGGGAAGCGCCCAAGCATCGCACAGCTGCAAGAACCGCGCGCCCTTGTCCCCCGCCTCCGCATCAATCGCGCCGCCCAGATGCAACGGATTGTTCGCCAACACACCAACGGCCCGCCCGTTTATCCGCGCAAACCCAGTGATCATGCCAGCGCCAAACCCGCGTCGCATTTCCAGCCAAGATCCATCGTCCACAATCTGCGGAATCGCCCCGCGCATATCATAGGCTTTGGTCCGATCCGCAGGCACCACATCGCGTAACGCTTCAACGCGCCCACCTTGTTGATCAGCATCCGCATTCA